>NZ_VTOZ01000011.1:0-94177 GCF_008271345.1 Pseudoselenomonas caprae | reverse complement strand
TTGTACCGAGTTTGTTTTAACCACGTACGGACAGATAAACTGCAATTTGTTATGTTATTTTGTGTCAGAATTCGTATGGCTTACTGACCTTGTGATAGGTGGTATGCAGGAGTTCGTGGGCTTTTTCGCCTAGTGGCTCGCCGAGGAATTCTTTGTAAAGGGTCTGGATTTCGGGGTTGTCGTGCGATTTGCGCAGCGGCAGGCTGCGGTCGATCTCGTAGAGGGCGGCCATGCGCTTTTTGCGGATGGCGTTGGTCGTACCGATGGGCTGGCCGCCGCCACCGATGCAGCCGCCTGGGCAGGCCATGATTTCGATGAAGTCATAGGGGCTGGTGCCCTGCTGGACTTGTTCCATGATGCGGCGGGCATTGCGCAGCGTATGGGCGACGCAGATGCGGATGGTGCGACCATTGATGTCGATGGCGCATTCCTTGATGCCCTCGAAGCCACGGACTTCGGTGAATTCGAGCTTTTCGAGCGTCTGGCCCGTGAGTTTTTCGTAGACCGTGCGCAGAGCTGCTTCCATGACGCCACCGGTAGCACCGAAGATGGCACCGGCGCCAGTCGCGAGCCCGAGCGGGCTGTCAAAGCCGCTTTCGGGCAGCTGGCGCAGCCGCAGGCCGACGTATTTGATGAGTTTGATGAGCTCGCGGGTTGTCAGCACGATGTCGACATCCTGCTGCCCGTTGCGGCCCATTTCGGGGCGGGCAGCTTCGAATTTCTTGGCCGTGCAGGGCATGACCGATACCGTGACGATGTCTTTGACATCGATGTCGGCTTTTTCAGCATAGTAGGTCTTGGCAATGGCACCGAACATGCTCATTGGCGATTTTGCCGAGGAAAGGTGACCGATGCAGTCGGGGAAATGCTTTTCCATATAGTTGACCCAGCCAGGGCTGCAGGAGGTCATCATCGGCAGGAGGCCGCCATTTTGCAGACGGTCAAGGAATTCGGCGCCCTCTTCCATGATGGTAAGGTCGGCACCGAAATTCGTATCGAATACGCGGTCAAAGCCGAGCAGCTTGAGTGCCGTGACCATCTGGCCGGTGACGATGGCACCAGGCTCGAGGCCAAAGGCATCGCCGAGAGCGACGCGTACCGAGGGGGCAACCTGCACGATGACGTGTTTCTGTGGGTCCTGCAGGGCGTCAAGTACCTTTGTGGTATCGTCTTTTTCGACGATAGCACCGGTTGGGCAGACGAGGCTGCATTGGCCGCAGAGGATGCAGTCGGTGGCTTCCATCGGCTTGTTGAAAGCCGTCGTGACGACGATGTCGCTGGAGCGGCCGGCATAGGTCAGCGCCGCAATGCCCTGTACGTCCTTGCAGGCGCGGATGCAGCGGCCGCAGCGGATGCATTTTGCTGGATCGCGTACGATGGAAGGATTTGTTTCGATGCGCGGCTCCTCCTTGACGACGCTGGGCAGCGGGGATTCAAGGATGTTGAAGCGGCTGCAGAGGCGCTGGAGGTCGCAGTTCTGGTTGCGCGGGCAGCTCAGGCAGTCTCTATGATGGTTGGCGAGCATAAGCTGCAGGATCGATACCTGGGTATCGCGGACAATCTGTGTGTCGGTATGGACTTCCATGCCTTCCCAGACCTCCGTCGAGCAGGCAGCGAGCAGACGCCGCTTGCCGACGACTTCGACCGAGCAGAGACGGCAGTGAGCCTTGATGCGCTGGTCTTCGTGGTAGCAGAGATGCGGGATGTCGATGCCGAGCTTTGCCGCAGCCTGCATGATTTTCGTGCCCTGCGGCACTTCGATGGGGATATTGTTGATGGTCAGATGCACCATCGGGATTTCTTTGCTTTCGTTTTCAGCCGTCATCATGCGTTACCTCCGACGTCAAATACTTCTGGGAAAGTCAGCATGGCTGACTGCAGGGTGTTCTGCGCGGTTTCGCCAAGGCCGCAGAGTGAGGACATGCTCATGACGCGGGCAATCGTGGCCATGATACGGATGTCTTCAGCGGTAGCCGTGTGATTGGCAATCTTGTCGAGGATGATCTTGATGTGCAGATTGCCTTCACGGCAGGGCGTGCACTGACCGCAGCTCTCCTCGGAGAAGAATTCCTGGTTCATGCGCAAAAAATCGATGACGCTTGTGCGTTTGTCGATGACCAGCAGGCCGCCAGAGCCGACCATGACGCCAGCGGCACGCAGGTCGTCGTAGGTATAGGGCGTATCGAGAATGGAGGCGTCGGCAATCTTGCCCGAGGCCCCACCGAATTGGATCAGCTGGATCTCGCGGTCGTGCTGTATGCCGCCAGCAAGATTGTAGATGATTTCGCGGATGGTCGTGCCGAAGGGAATCTCGAAGACCCCGGGATTGTTGACATTGCCGGCAACCGAAATCATCTTGGTGCCAATCGATTCGCCCGAGCCACAGGAGGCATAGACGCCGTCCTTGTCCATCAAGAGATGCGGGACAATCGAGAGGCTTTCGACGTTATTGAGGCAGGTCGGGCGAGCGAAAAGGCCGCTGACCTTGATGAATGGCGGTTTCATGCGCGGGCGGCCAGCCTTGCCCTCGATGGAGCGGATCAGCGCCGTGCCTTCGCCGCAGACATAGGCACCACCGCCAGAGTAGAGGTGCAGGTTGAAATTGAAGTCCTTGCCGAGAATATTATCGCCGAGAAAACCGTAGTTCTTGGCCTGACGGATGGCGTTCAAGAGCAGCGGGCGCAGGCAGGCGTACTCTGCGCGCATATAGATATAGCCATCGGTCGCGCCGCAGACGAAGCCTGCGATAATCAGCGCTTCGATGAGGTTAAACGGGTCGTTCTGGATTAGGGCGCGGTCCTTGAAGGTCGTTGTCTCGCCTTCGTCAGCATTGCAGACGACGACTTTGTTCTCGCCGCGTACCGCACGGGCCTGATGCCATTTGCGGCCGAGCGGGTACTCGGCACCGCCACGGCCGCGTATCTTGGCGTCCGAAAGCATCTCACAGATTTCCTCAGGGTCCATATTCACGGCCTGGCGCAGGGCCTCAAAGCCGCCAATCTTCATATAAGAGCCAATGGATGAGGTATCGTACTGGCCAAAGTTCCTGGTCAGGAACCGGATTGTCTTGCTCATATCATTTTCCTCCAGCTTAGGTAAGCGAACGCAGCAGGGCCTCGATCTTTTCCTGCGAGTCGAGATGGTCATAAATCTGGCCGTTGATGCGTACGGATGGCGCGCGGTCGCAGGCGCCATAGCAGGTCGTTGTCTCGAGCGTGAAGCGTCCATCGTAGGTTGTCTCGCCAATCTTGATGTCGAGCAGGCGCTCAAGCGTCTCTAAAAGCCGTTTGGTGTCGATGACGTTGACACGGCAGGCCGGCGAACTGCAGACCTGGATTGGGTATTTGGCACGCGGCTTGGAGGAAAGCTCGCTGTAGAAGTTCAAGCAGTCAAATACATTCGTGACAGGCAGGCCGAGCCGGTCTGCCAGATAGTAGGCGGTGGGCTCGGGGACGTAATGGCGTTCGTTGAGCTCCTGCACTTCAAGCAGGATGCCGACAATCTGGGTAGGGTCGTTGTCATGTGACTCGAGTACCAGATCGATCTTGGCCTGCAGCTCGGCAGAGAGTGGATACTCTTGACTTTGTGCGGTCAGCATAGATAAACCTCCTAAAAAAATACTATACATGTAACAGTTATATTATATAATAAAAGCGAATAGAATCACAGTGCTTAGGGAAAAAACACTGCGCAGGACGGTTTCGAGCCGCATATAGTAGGCGAAAATCGGTTTTCCCCAAGATGTGGTATACAACTTTACATTTGTGTGTTATAATATAGGTGCCATTAGGGGAGCATGTAAATAGACTTCATACCAAAACTATGGGGGGATTATTTATGGCTATCAAGAACATTGAAATGGACCGTCGTGACAGCGCGAGTTATCGCAAAATCTTGAAACGAGGAGGTTTCCTTTCTGCAAGTTACTTGTCTGTCAATGGCTTTGACGTCAACCGGCTGCGCAAACTGGCGCTGGCAGGAGAACTTGACGCAGTACGCTGTGCTATTGGCAATTCAATCCGCTGGTATTACCGGGAACGGCAGGCGGAGAATGCGCACCTACGTGGCTTGGCATAATTTTATGTCGTGATTATATTGTAATGTTTTGTTGATGGTTATGGAATCGGCCTTGCCGGTTCTATTTTTTTCTGCTTGTTTACAGGGGAATCGCGCATAATCGTAGTATATATAATAGTAGCAGAAAAAGGGGATAAGTTATGATAAAGATGTTTTGGGTCGTGTTCATCGGTGCGCTGGTGCTGGTATTGCTCGTGATACCGGGGGCCATCATCTGGCGGCGGGCGATGAAAATTCCGCTGGATACCGACCGGCGCCGTTTCCTCAAAAAAGCGGCGGCTTATCCGGTAGGGCTCGTGGCGGCAGGCACGTATGGCAGCCAGTATGAGCGATGCCATACGGTGGACAACCGCTATACGATAAAGGCGGAAGCTGGCGGCTTTCCTGCCGGATTTCGCCTGGCGCAAATCAGTGATGTGCATCTGGGGCGATTCTTCGATAATGAAGATTTGCGGCAGCTGCTTGCGCGCATCGCGGCTGATGGCCCTGACATGCTGGTGATAACGGGGGATCTCTTTGACGATGAGAGGCTGAATCCTGGTGCGGCTAGGGTGCTGGAGGATTTTGTGGATGCGTTTCCCGATGGCATCTGGTTTTGCCTGGGCAATCACGAACATTTCCGTGGCGTGGAGAAAATCCAGGCGGATTTGGCGAAGACGCGTGTCCATGCGCTCTACAACAAGGCGGTCAAGGTGCCGGGGCGTGATTTCTGGCTGGCAGGTGTGGACTATCCCATGCTGCGTGAGGAGAAGAAATTCCAGCAGCTCAAGGCAAAGTTTACGGAAAATGCGCTGGCGGATATCCCGGCAGAGGAGCGGCCGCGCACTATCCTGCTTGCGCATCATCCCGAGTTCATCGATGATGCGGCTGCAGCTGGTGTGCTGCTGACGCTCACAGGACATACGCATGGCTGTCAGTTCGGTGTGCTGGGACTGCCGCTTTTCCCAGTATTCAAGTACAATCGCGGGCTGGTGAAGAAAGGGACGAGCTACGGGTACGTGCATAGCGGCAACGGCAGCTGGTTCCCCTGCCGCATAGGCTGCCCACCAGAAATCGCATATTTTACAATACAATAAAATAAATTGCAGTTTGTCGGTGAGTGCGTGCTTAAAATAAACTTGGAAGAGCTCAGCTTGGGCGGGGGCGGGTGCACTTTTTCTCTGCTCCCGCTAAATGACCCGCGCGGATGCTTTCGTACGTATCTAGCAACATGTGCCGGGCAGGCCGGCGGCACGCCAATACATCGTGTCGTTCTAGATAGCATTTATTGCGGGCCATCCCTCACGGCGTTCGGGCAGTCGCTTCCGCTACGAAGAAAGTGTACCCGCCCCCGCCCTCTGCTAGGTTTGGATAAATTTGCTCTGTTTCGGCTATAGGTTACGAATTACATCGATGTGCTTGTAACGGGAGCGACGGTTCGTACAAACTTGCGGAAACAGAAAAAGCACTACCCCGTGAACCCCGCGCTTCGTAGTATCGGGATTCCATACGGACGCATACACCTCATCCGAGCGCTTCGCGCCCACCTTCCCCTCGGTAAGGGGAAGGCTGGAACTAACCCGTCAAACTGCAATTTTACTCTTTGAAAGGTGAACTTATATGATGGATTTTTGGATGACGCGGCTGGAGGAGATCCAGCAGATGTTGGCGCGGGGGCGGACGAGTCAGGCGCGGCAGGCACTGGATTCCTTGCGGGAGGAGGGGCTGGTGCCGGAGGATGAGATGTGGCGCGTCCATGAGCTCTATGGTGCGGTGTTCCATGACCTGGCGGATGCTGAGGGAGCGGCGGCGGCTTATAACAATGCTGCGCAGGCCGATAAGTACCTGCGCAGCCAGCGCGAGCATTTCTCGAATTATCTGTTTGCCCTGCACTATCTGCCGGGAATCCCTGCCGATGACTTGTTTGCCCAGCATCAGGTCTATCAAGGGCTGTATCGCGATACGGAGCTTTTGCCGCCGCGGGAGAATATGGATCATGCGCGGCTGCGCATTGGTTTCCTGGCGCCGGATTTCCGGGATTCCTCGTCGGCCAGGTTCTACGAATGCCTGCTGACGGGACTGGATGCGCGCTGCTTTGCGGTCTACGCCTATGCTTTGCAGGACAGTGAGGATGACTTTACGCGCCGTTTGCAGGCGACGGGGCTCACCTATCGCTGCTTGGCGGGACAGAGCTTGCGCCAGCAGGCTGAGATGATCCGCTGGGATGAGATTGATGTGCTCATAGATCTGGGCGGACACTCGGCAGGGGGCATGGGGCTTATGATCTTGGCCCAGCGCCCCGCGCCTTGGCAGCTTTGCGGCATTGGCTGGTTCGATACCACGGGGCTGCCAGCCGTCGATGCGTTCCTTACCGATGGCGAGATGGATCCTGCTGGTACGGAGTATCGCTTCACCGAGCAGCTCTTGCGGCTGCCGAGCGGCTTCTGCTTCACGCCTTCGCCTGCCATGCAGGGCATCCGGCGCGCACCGCGGCAGCGGGCGGGGATTGTCTTTGGCTGCTATCAGAATTTCATGAAGATCAATCGCTCGGTCATGGATGCCTGGCGCCATATCCTGGAGAATCTTCCCGATAGCCGTCTGGTCGTGCAGGACACGACGCGGCTGCTGGAGCGGCGGGCTGTGCTGGAAAGGCGGCTGGAGAACGCCGATCTGCCGATGGAGCGCGTCGAGGTGCGCATCGGCAGCGACCGTTATCTTGAGGATTACCAGCAAGTCGACATCATGCTCGATACGTTCCCGTACCCGGGCGGAGCGGCGACGGCGACGGCGCTCTATATGGGTGTGCCGGTCATCGCCCTGCGCGGCGACCATCATAGTGCGCGCCTCAGTGCCAGTATTCTGGCTGCCGCTGGCCATGCGGAGTGGATAGCGGCAGATGCGGATGAGTATATCAAGCTGGCCCTGCAGCTGGCAGTCGACCGTGCGGGCTTGGAGCGCCAGCAGCTATGCCTGCGGAGCGAGCTGGAGCAGTCGCCGCTGCTGGCTTCCCAGACGTACTGTGCTGCCTTTGCCGAGGCAATCTTGAGCGGAGGAGGAAGATTCCTTGAAACATGATATTACCGATTTCCTGGTCGGCAGCCCGGAGCACTGCCGCTGGCTGGTCATCGAAAGCTTGGAGCATCTGGGGAGGCTGCGGGAGCTTTATCCGCAGGCGTCCCTCACGGTAGTCACGCGTCATGAGGAAGCGGCAGAGCTGCCTGCACTGGCGGGACTGGGCATCGACTGGCACATCCTTGACTATCGCCAGCAGCGGCTGCCCTTTGCCGAGGAGAGCTTTGACTTTGTCCTGGCCGAGCCGGTGCTTACCGAGGCTTGGGAGCTCTACGATACCTTGATGGACATCAGCCGCAAGCTCACCGATGTCGGCACGCTCTATACGGCTTATCTGAATATCCGCTATCAGGGAGTGCTGGCACAGCTGCGCCAGGGGCTGTTCCCGGTGCGCGACAAGCATCTCTATGCCAAGACGGAGATTGTCCGCATCCTTGACGATGCTGTGTTCAAGGAAATCAACTTCCTGCCCGGCATGCAGGATGATGACCTGGCGGCAGGCGAGGCTTGGGCGGCGCAGGGCTTTGAGGATTTCAGCCATGACCTCAGCACGGGCAAGTGGCTGGTGGAGGCATGCCGCAGCACCGCCAGTGTCGCCAATCTCAAGGGGCTTTATGAAAGGGGGACGCGCAAGGAGCTTGCGCGTCTGCTGCATCGCATCGAGTATGGCGTCGATACGCAAAAAAACCTCGCGGAGCTAAAGAAGCTCTGCGAGGTGCAGATGATATTTCCGGAATACCTCGAGGACTTCGTGCACGAGGCATGTGCACATCCTGCGCGGGTGCTGGCCTTAGTGGGTACTGCCCAGGAGGATCAAGCGGATACCGAGGGCGAACATCGCCAGTGACAGCAGTCCAAGGATTACCTTGGACTTTGTTTTTTGTGAGATCTTCGCACCGATCTGTGCGCCGATGGCGGCACCCGTGGCGATGCAGATGGCTGGCAGCCAGATGATGTGGTCGAGCAGGAAATGCGAGACGACACCGAAGGCCGAAGAGCAGGCCAGCACGAAATGCGAGGTGGCTGTTGCCACATGCACGGGAAAGCCCAGCAGATAGATCATCAGTGGTACGTGGATGACGCCGCCGCCGATGCCAAAGATGCTGGAGATGAAGCCGACGCCGAAGCTGGAGACTACGCCAATCCACTGGCTGAACTGGAAGCCTTCCGGGATCTCGTGGATGTCAGCGGGCGGCTTATGGGTCGTGTTCCAGAACATGATGCAGGCCATGCAGAGCATGAACAGGCCGTAGTAGAGGTCGAGCTGCGGGGCGCTGAAAGAATTGACGATATACGAGCCCATAAAGGCACCGGGCAGTGTCGCCGCCGCAAAGGGGACCGCCGCCCGGAAGAAGACGCGTTTCTGCCGGATATAAGCCAGCGTGCCCGAGACGGCGTTGGCAAGTACGACGAAGAGCGAGGTGCCCGTGATCTGGGCCGCCGTATGGAAGTACGGATAGATGCCGCCGTCGGACATGAAGAAGATGAAGACCGGTACGCAGATAAGGCCGCCGCCGATGCCGACGAGCGTGCCGAAGATGCCGACGAACAGGCCGAGCAGTAAGAATAAGATGATAGCCATAGAATAATCCTTTCGTGAATATTTTCTCAAGCTCATTATAGCACAGCTTATGGCGGCGCAGGGAAGAAAAATAGTTCACATCTGTCTGAAAAGTCTCGACAATTGCGACGAATCATGGTAAAATGAATACGGAATAATAGTCATAGTTTTCAGTTATTTTACCAACAGAGGAGGATCGAAATGAAAAAGTTTATGGACAAAGATTTCCTGCTACAGACCGAAACAGCCAGCCGGCTCTATCATGAGCATGCGGAGAACCAGCCCATCATCGACTATCGCTGCCGCCTGAGCGCTGCCGATATCGCAAGCGACAGCAGCTACCGCAATATCACGCGCCTGCTGCTCGGCAATGCCGATGCTACCTGGCGTCTGCTGCGTGCGGCTGGAGTCGAGGAAAGATACATCACTGGCGATGCCAGCGACTATGAGAAGTTCCAGAAATTTGCCGAGACGATGCCCAAGGCTATCGGCAATCCGATCTTCCTGCGCTCGCAGCTGGAGCTCAAGCGGTTCTTTGACTGCGATACATTGCTGAACGGCGATACGGCGGCTGAGATCTGGACGCTTTGCAACGAGAAGCTGCAGCAGCCGGAGTACACGATCCGCGGCCTGCTGCGCAAGGCTGACGTCGAAAGCATCGATACGATTGTCGATCCGGCGGATGACCTCAAATGGTTCCGCAAGATGTTGGAGGATGATAGCTGCAAGACTTTGGTGCATCCGATCTTCTGCCCGGACAAGGTGCTGGACATCGAGTCCCCTGAGTGGGAAAACTATATGAAATATGAGCTTGGCGCTGCGGCCGATATCGATATCGTCACGATGCAGGACATCCGCGATGCCCTGCATAAACAGATGGATCATTTCGAGTCGCTGGGCTGCCGGACGGCCGACCATACGCTGGATGTGATGGATTTCTGCATCGCTGAGGAGTTTGAGCTCGACGATATTGTGGGCCGTACCATCAATGGCAAGGGCAAACGGCAGACGAAGACGGTCCGCGCCCAGTTCCAGACGGCCATCATGGTATTCCTTGCGACGGAGTATGCGCGCCGTGGCTGGGTCATGCAGCTGGAGTATGCCGTGCTGCGTGACAACAACAGCCGGTTGCTGGCTGAAGCTGGCCCGGGCAGGGGCGGCGACTGCCTGACGGATGGCTGCTGCGGGGCCAAGCTCGCGCAGTTCTTGAACGCACTCGACAAGGATGGGCTGCTGCCCAAGACCATCGTGAGCTCGCGCAATCCAGCCGATGGGGCGATGATAGCCTCGGTCATCGGCGCGTTCCAGGGGAGCGAGGCCGCTGGCAAGCTCCAGCTCGGTGCATCGTGGAACTTCCAGGGCGATAAGAATGGCATCAAGGCGCAGCTGGCACACATGGCCAATCAGTCATTGCTCGGCTGTGCGGTCAACATGGCCAGCAATGCCCGCAGTGTGCTGTCATGCGCGCGCCATGAATATTACCGCCGTATCCTTTGCAATTTTATCGGCCGTCTCGTCGAAAATGGCGAGTATCCGGATGACGCGGCATTGCTTGGGCAGCTGGTCGAAGACATCTGCTACGGCAATGCGAAAAAATATTTTGGCTGATTGCGCGGAGGGCTATGCTATAATAGGAGAAGATAATGCACAGAAACGAGGGACAAGCAAATGCCAAAGAAAAACAGCAAAGGCGTCGAGAGCAATGAGAAGGCCTTGAAGTTCCAGGAATTCCTGATTGAAAACAACATCGATGTATTCAGCACCGAGTCGGTCGAAGACGACTACTCCACCGTCATCTTCCGCTCGCGCATCGAGGCCAAGGGACAGATCCTGCCGATGGCCATCCTGATCGACACGAGCATCTTCACGGTCATCCGCACCCAGATCATCACGGGCATCACGGAGGATAAGCGCAGCGAGCTCAAGAGCTACCTCAATGAGCTCAACACGCAGTATAAGATCTTCAAATACTACCTGCGCGAGGACGGCACGGTCTATCTCGACATCTGCCTGCCCTTTGTCGATGAGACCTTCGACAGCAAGATGATCCAGCTCATGCTAAGCGTGCTTGTCCAGCACCTTGAGGCTGTCTACGAAGACATCATGGCGCATATCTGGCACAAGTAAAAGCAGCTGCATATATAGCCTTCCCTTTTGGGGAAGGCTTTTTGTTAGCATTTTTTCGTGAATGCGCTTAAGTTTTTATCGCTTTTATTCGATTATATATACGTATAGAAAAAGACCCATTAAAACGGAAATGCAAGGATGGCAGAGGGTAATCG
Source organism: Pseudoselenomonas caprae (assembly GCF_008271345.1). NCBI lineage: Bacteria > Bacillati > Bacillota > Negativicutes > Selenomonadales > Selenomonadaceae > Pseudoselenomonas > Pseudoselenomonas caprae. The sequence goes on along the minus strand of NZ_VTOZ01000011.1, from coordinate 83,206 downwards.
GCAGGGTACTCTCGTTGATGTAGTTACATGGAGGAATAATCATGGGAATGGTAATCAAGAACAACATGGCGGCGCAGAATACGCTGGGCACGCTGAATAAGAACAGCATGGCATTGTCCAAGAGCCTGCAGAAGGTGTCTTCGGGTATGAGAATCAACGGCGCGGCAGATGATGCGTCAGGCTATGCGATTTCGGAGCGCATGCGCGTGCAGGTGCGCGGTCTCAATCAGGACATCGATAATACGCAGAGTGCTATCAGCATGATGAAAACCGCGGAAGGTGCGATTTCCTCGACGGTCGATATCTTAAAGACCATGAAGGAAAAGGCCATCAACGCAGCCAATGACACGAATACCGATGCGGACCGCGCAATCATTCAGAAAGAACTGAATCAGGCTATCGATCAGGTGGATGATAATGCCAGCGTCACCTTCAACAACAAGATTCTTTTTGATGGCTCAGCTGACGCCGGTACCACCGCCGAACAGCGCATCATCAAGGCGTTGAACAGCGAGTGGCTCGATAGTGCGCTCTCAATGGCGAAAGAGGCCTACGGCCTGTCGTTCCAGGAGGATGAGACGAGCGTTAGGGAGATGACCGTCAAATTTGAAAGGGGCAGCTCTGGTGGCTCTGGTGGTACGACTACGCTGGCCTATGTTACTTCATATTTTGGCAGTGATGGTAAGACGAATAAATTGGAACTTACCATCAATATGGATGTCTATGATGCCTTGGCCGAACATGATGTAAACGGCAAGGCTGGTTCGTATCCCTATCTTGACCGCACGATTGCCCATGAGATGACGCATGCAGTGATGTCGGCGAATATTACGGGCTTTAACAATTTGCCGAAGTATATTAAAGAAGGTGCGGCGGACTATATCCATGGTATTGATGACCAAGGGGATAGAAAAAACGTGTTGTTGGCACTTACGCCGGACACGGTTAATTCGCAATTTGCCAATGGCGATGGCGTCGTTCCTTACGCTATGGGCTATGCGCTTTTCCACTACCTCAATGCCAAGAGCGGCCATGATGGTCATATGATGACGCGGTTTATGAATGTGCTAGACGAAAAAGGCGGTAGTGCACTTGATGAAGCCGTAGCGGCGGCCTCGAAGGGCGGCTTTTCCTCGGCAGCGGCGGCAATCGCTGGCTTCAAGCAGGACTTGACCGACTATACAGCAGCTGGTCATACGACCAAGGAGTTCCTCAAGGAATACTGCGATATTGATTTCGATAATAATTTTGATACGGGCTCAGCATTGGGATCGAAAGCCTGGATGGGTGAGAGTGCCAATGCCGAGCAGGTGGTTATCGAAGGTAAATCGCCGAATTTCTGGTACTATCCGGGCAGCGATACCTCGGTAATCCAAGGACTTACGGTGAAATGGCCAAACTACACACGTCCCGATGGCGGTTTCCGCTTCCAGGTCGGTACGAAGGCCAACCAAAATATCCAGGCGCAATTCTCTGATATCCATGCGACGGCGCTGGGCCTTCGCAGTGATGATGGCAAGAACCTCAGTGTTGAGACGCGCGCCGAGGCCAAGCGGACGATGACGGTTCTTGACCGCGCGTTAGAGAAGGCCCTCGATCAGCAGACGACGATTGGCGCTTTGCAGAGCCGTATGGAATATACGGCCAGTAACCTCACGACGGCCAGCGAGAACGTACAGGCTAGCGAGTCGACGATTCGCGATGCCAATATGGCAAGGGAAATGACCGATTATACGAAGAATAATGTGTTGATGCAGGCAGCCCAGTCGATGCTGGCGCAGGCTAATCAGAGCAGCAGCGCTGTTTTGAGTTTATTGCAATGATGCAATAGCGGGTGGTTACCGAAGGAAGAAGGGATTTTCCAATGGCGATGACAATCCGGAACAACAGAGGAGCAATGAAGGCCTTAGGCCAGCTCAAAAAAAACGATAGTGCCTTAGGTAAGCAATTGCAGAAGGTTTCTACAGGGATGAAAACCAATAACGCTGGTGACGATGCCTCCGGGTATTCGATTTCCGAGCGAATGCGTGCCAAGATCCGGGCGCTCAGCCAGTGTAATGACAATGCCAGCAAGGGCAAGAATATGCTGGATTTGGCGTCGGCTACGGTCGATAAACAGGTAGAATTGATGCGCACGCTGTTTACCATAACGATGAAAGCTTCCGATGACACCTATACCGATAGCGACCGGGCAATCCTGCAAAAGGAAGCTTCTCAGACCATGGATCAGATTGAGCTGTTGGCGCAGGATACGACCTATAATGGCATCCAGCTGCTCAATCAACGTACGACAACGATTCGTATGGAAGATGGGCTGGTATTTGAGCCGACCAGCGGGTATGTGAAAAATCCGGATGGATTCGTTGCGCTTAGCCAGATTCCTTCTAGTGGTGCTGATTACAGTGTTCCCAAGGAATCAAACGGCTCGAATGATATAGTTATTGACTTTGATAGCATTTTTAACAATGCATCGTTGAATATTCCAGCAGATCTGCATGGTAAGGGATTTTCTTTGCAATGCCAGGCTTGCAGCCAGTTCGTGACGTTTTATTTCGATGCGAATTCCTACTCGTCAACGCGTTTTGGCCCTGAGGTTAGTGACTCAAGCAGCCGGCAGCCGATTTGCTATAAAATCGGTGTGGCTGGGGTTCAAACCGCTAAGGACTTAGAGGCGGCCGTGTTTAATGCGGTCTATGATACGACTGGCGTGGGCACTGGGCGCCTGCCCAGCAATTCCGATGTCAGCACCCAGATTGCGCTTATTCACTCGGTGCAGTTTAAATATGATGCATCGGCTGGGCAGTTGCACTTGTATAAACAGAGCAGTGGTTTGACCTTGAAAAACGGTCTGATGGGCGATTTTATTCCGGGGAAAATTCCCGTTCCCTATAACGACCCGAAACAGTATCTGCATATTCAGAGTTGGGACCGTGGCAGTCAGAATACGATGATTGAATTGCCGAATACGACGCTGTCGATGATTTTCCCTGATGCGAAAGAGCATTGGAATATCCAGCCGGAATTGAAGGATTATCCGAAAGAATGGCCGGCGGGCTATGAAAATCTCACGATAGCCGAGAAACAGCGCAAATGGCTCGAAGATACCTGGCAGTATCCAGCCGATATCGTAACGATGGATTTGAATAACTGCGTGACAACGCGTGAGCGGGCGAATAAATTCCTCGAACACGTCAACCAGGGAATCAAATATCTGCTCGCTGCCAATACGACCCTTGGTGCACAGTCGGCGCGCATGGAATTCATGTCAGCCAATCTTACCACGGCGACGGAACAGACGCAGGCCAGTGAATCGACAATCCGCGATGCCAATATGGCCAAGGAGATGACCGAATATACCAAGTCCAATGTCTTGATGCAGGCAGCGCAGTCGATGCTTGCCCAGGCTAATCAGAGCGGCAGTAACGTATTGAGTCTGCTACAATAAATCTACAGCCTTCCCCGCTGGGGAAGGTGCCCCGCTAGGGGCGGATGAGGTTATTACCCCCATCCGGGCGTTTTACGCTCACCTTTTCCAGCAGGGGAGGTTTTTGCTTGACAGGTTGACAGTTGGGGCGAAAAAGATTAAATTTAAAATAAGGCAGAAAATCGCTTAAGAAAAACGTTTTTTTCTACGATACATGAAATAGCAAGAGATTGATATCCATGTCGGGGATGATATGGATGTCTTTGTAGTGATAGATAGCGGAAACAAGGAGGTTGGCCATTATGGCTATGGTAGTAAAGAACAATATGCCAGCGAAGAACACGCTGAATCAGCTGGATAAGAATGATAAAGCGCTGGCAAAGAGTCTCAAGAAGGTTGCCTCAGGGATGAGGATCAACGGTGCTGCCGATGATGCTTCGGGCTTTGCCATTTCGGAAAAGATGCGCGTGCAGATCAATGGTCTCGAGCAGGACGTCGACAATGCCCAGACTGGCAACAGCATGCTTAAAGTCGCTGAGGGCGGCCTGCAGAGCACGGTGGACATCTTGAATACACTCAAGGAAAAAGTTATCAATGCGGCCAACGATACGAATACGGATGCTGACCGCGCGGTTATCCAAAAAGAACTCGATCAAGCCATCGACCAGCTCGACGAAAATGCCAATGTTTCCTATAACGGCAAGGTAATGCTCGATGGGTCTCATAATAATGAAGTGTTGGAGCCGGGAACGAGAACGGTTTTGTCGAATGAGAGTTTGTCTGCAGATGCTACGGAAAATACAAAATTGCTAGACCTTAAGGATAGTACCGGTCGCAATCTTGGTATTCGTGGAGATAGTAAAATCGAGTTCTCCTATGTTTATAAGGGAAAAACTTATGTTACGACGTTGGACCCTGTAAATAATACTAAGCTTGGCAAAATGTTTGGTTTAAGTAAGGATGCAGAAGGGAAAAAACCGGATTCAAACATTTTGGCAATGACGTTATCCGATATAGTTGGGCAAGACCGGATGGGAGAGGACGTAACGACTGTCCATGGAAATACAGCGCTTTTGTTTACAGCGGGAGCTGCAGGTATCGAGAGTCAGATTTCGGGACTTACGATTAATGTTATTAATCATGACGGCACGCTGAATAAAACAGCCAATGCTGTACTCAATGACTTTACAGAAGCGATTCGTGCCGAAGATCCATCGCCGGATAATGCGCTGGTATTCCAGATCGGTACGAAGTCCAATCAGACGGTCAAGATTGGATTCTCCGATATGCGGGCTACGGCTTTGGGACTCAGAGCGGTCGATGGTTCTACGCTCAATATCGGCACGCAGAAGAATGCCAATGCGGCTATCAGCGTACTGGATTTGGCCATGCAGAAGGCGCTGAATCAGCAGACGACGGTGGGCTCGATGCAGAGCCGGTTGGAGTATACGGTTTCCAACCTTACAACAGCGAGTGAGAATACGCAGAGCTCAGAGTCGGTAATCCGCGATGCCAATATGGCCAAGGAAATGACGGAGTATACCAAGAATAACGTAATCACGCAGGCTGCCCAGTCGATGCTGGCGCAGGCTAATCAGAATAGCAGCCAGGTATTGAGTTTGCTTCAGTAAGAGATGGTAGATGAAAACTCCCTTCAGGTTGAAGGGAGTTTTCGTTTCATAATTGTAGTTTCGGGTAAGATAGCGTAAAATAGTAGTAGCTATGTGATGTAAGGAAAGATGATTCCGAGGGAATGGAGTGTCTGAGATGGGGCAGAAGAAACGAACGGAACAACTCGTACTTAATATAGGAATTGCGCTTACTGCCGGTATGTTTAGCATCGTACCGGTAGCTTATGGTGCACCAGTCAGCGATGGGGTAAAAACGGCTGGTGTTGCGATTGATCAGGTAGCAGCTGCTACAGCTGGTGCTGTCGATACAAATATCACCAGTACGGCGCCAAATAATGTCATCGGTTGGCATGATTTCTCGGTAGCCAAGGGCGAAAGGGTCAATTTTAACGATGATCATAACTATCTAAATATCGTTTCGGGCCAGAATACCTCTCAGATTGATGGTGCCATCAATTCGCAGGGCGGCAATATCTATCTGGTCAATCCCAATGGTGTTATCATTGGTAAGGGTGCCAGCATCAATGTGGGTACGGCTGGTTCGTTTAATGTTTCCACACGCTATCTCGATTCTGCTACGGCGAAGGAAAGTGTAGCCGCGGGCAAGGCGATTTCTACAGTTATCCAGGATGCTTCGTCGACGGTAGCTTCGGACATTGTCAATATGGGCTCGATTGCGGCCAAATCGGTCGTATTGGAGGGCAACAATATCCGTTTTATGGATTCGGGGGCAACGGATAATAAAGTCAATGTCACAAATGATGATATCTCATTTAAATCCAGTGCTACCGGCTATGTTCATATTGGTAATTCTACGGGAACTGGTGTAAGCGGCTATAAGGTAAATGGTACCAATAATGACAGCTTAACGCCTGAACAAAAAAAGAACACGTACTATCAGTTGATTGATTCCATGTCAGGAATCACCAATGCTGGCGGCAATTATATGCTGTCGAAGGATATAACATCTGCTAGTGGCTATTCCGGTACTTTTACCGGAAAATTTGATGGTATGGGCTTTACTATCAATGGATTTACAGCAAACAATGGTGGTGGGTTATTCCAGGCAACCCAGGGAGCTTTGATTGAGAATCTTGGTGTTACGAATATTAACATTTCTGATCCCCAAGATAATGGTGCTGGTGGAATTATTGGAACAGCCAGTTCGGGAACGGTTCTTCGCAATGTATATAGTACTGGACTTATACAGAATGGCTCTACTGTTGGTGGTTTAGTTGGTAATGCCAACGGTGTTACGATTGATCATTCGTATAGTTCGGTTACCATAACGAGTGGTGAAGGCGCTGGGATAATTGGTTACGTGGCTTCAGGTACCAATAAAATTTCCAATAGTTATTTTAATGGCAGTGCGGCATATGGCTTTATTGGCGATAGTGCAACGTACTCCAATAGCAATAAATTATCGGCAGAAGTAACCAACAGCTATGCTATTTCTCAAAGTGGTCCTTATTTTCAGCCTAAAACAGGTCTTACAATTGTGAACTCCCTGGTAAAGGATACGAGTCATAATAAACTGCAGAAATATACAACGGCTGGAGCAACTTCGACAGAGGAAACATATAGCGATTCCATTATGAATCGTCAAAAATATTACAGCGATTTGGGCTGGGATATCAGCAATACTGGCGGTGTGAAGGTCGATGGCAATGGCGCGGTAACCCATCCAACTTGGCGTATTTATGAGGGGCAGGCAGCCCCCATCCTTACCTCGATGACCAAGGGAATCAAGACGGTTTCGTATAACTATGGCTATTTCAAGGCCGATGGTTCGCTCGATACGAAGGCCTCCGTCCGCAATGCAGTATCGGGGCAGTCTGGCATTGGCTCGAACGGTAGGGCTGATATGCCAGCCTACAATGAGACAAGCCAGCCGACGGGGCTTGTCTATAATGGTGAGACACTGAAAATCGTCGACAAAAATAATAATGCTTTGACGGCAACGACCGCGAATGATGCCTCGGTATTTATCAAGACAGAAGGAAAATCGACGGTTGCTGCCAGCGATATCAAGTATAACACCTCAGGTCAAAAAAATTCGACTTATGAGGCTATTTCGAGTACGCAGGGTACGCAAAATACGCTGGCTATGGTTTGGTCCAACCAACAGGGCTATGACCTCGTAGGTGGCAATGTCAGCATTGCTCCGCGCACGATCAAGGCCATCACGGATTATAGTAGTACGCCAATCACGAAGCAATATGATGGGAAAGCCGATGCCAGCGAGGCATTCAAAAATCTATTCAGTGGCAACAGCACGACGACGACAGGTATTCTTGCCGTGGATAAAGATGCGGTTACCGTAGCGTTTTCTGGTTCTGCTTCCTTTGTTGATAGCAATGGCAATGCCGATGCTTCGGTTGGCAAGGGCAAAGATATCAAGTTCGGTTCGAATAGCTCTATCGGCTTGGCGTTCGCGGACAATTCGGCTGGTAATGCAGCAAAGAATAACTACATCCTCAATACAGCGGGAATGAATTTTAACAGTGGTATGGTACTTACAGGGGTAGGTACCATCACCCAGAGGGATTTGGTTATTGGCTTTAACAGCAGCTTTTACTCGGGTGGCACTGCAATCAATAGGGATTATGATGGTACTACTACGGCTGCGGCAGCCACGGATAATACCTTTACGCTTACGGGAATCGTTACTCCGGAAGGTTCAAACAAAAAGGATAAGGTCAGTGTCGATATCTCTTCGGCGACGGCGAATTATATCGATGGCACGGGAACGGCAACGAAAAAAGCTGGTGCCCATGCGGTACGCTATAGCGGGTTAAAGCTTACGGACGATGATGCGAAAAATTACCGTTTGGTCGATGCCAATGGCGATGTGCTCTACAGTGAGGCCTATAATGGCGTCGGCGCTGATGTCAACAAAGAGACTGGCGGTTATCTGGATGGCGCGGGAACCATTGCCAAGAAGAATATATCGCTGGGTGGTTTTTCGGTTAATGGCGCAGGCCAGGGCGCAGAGAAAACGTATGATAATACGGAGTACTATGATGGTGCGCTGGGACAGAAGGTCTATTCTGATGAAGTGGTCCATAATGCGGACAAAACGGTATGGGATGATTTGACCTTCACCGTAACGAATGATACCAATGGTCATTCGGGCTATTTCACCGAGCAGGAAGGCAGCACTACGCATGTCACCGATGCAGACACCGGTTATGGCGTAGGCTATCATGTCACCATTGGCGGCAGTGATGCCGATAATTATACGATTAACGGTGCGGCTATTACGAATGGTTCGACAGCGGAGGTAACTGGTTCCGGCGGTACCATCAAGAAGCGTGTGATTACGCTGGCGCTGGGCAATACGACATCCGATATCGATAAGACCTATGATGGGGATAAGCTGGTCAAGGTAACCCATAACAACCAGCTGACGAGTGATATCGCTCTGTCGGATGGGCTGGTTAAGTATGCCGATGGCAGCAATCAGCTTATCGCTACCGATGGAACGAAGCTTTCGATAAAAGGCGAATATGATTCGGAAAATGTTGCCAAGTCGAATACCTATGGCATTGGTGCTGACCAAGGCATCAAGTATACCGTAAGTGTAGTAGATGGCACGATTTCGGGCAAAGCCTCGAACTATGTGTTTAAGACGCAGGGGGGCGAGGCCACGCAGACCATTACGGGAGCAACGGGCGCCATCAATCCGGTTCATATCAAGAACATCCAGTTTAATAATGTCTCGAAGACGTATGATGGCTCGGAGATGGTAAAGGGCGAACAGACGTCGGATGTTATTTCGGTAACGGGGATTACCGACGGCACGAAGTCGGTGCTGGTCGGTGATGAACAGCTGTCGTCTATCATCGATACGAACCGTATTATTGGTACCTATGGTTCGGGCAATACCGATGCAACTTTTGCGAAGAATGCCCATGTTCAGCGCGATAACCATAATGCGGTTATCGCCGGTACGGTAAAATATACGGGCAAAGATACGGCTGGTGCGGCGGCGAGCCTCAAAAACAGCATCATTTCGGATAACTATGCGCTTGATATCGACAGCGAGTATGGCAAAGGCACCATCAATCCGCTGACTATCAGCGACATGGATAAGTTGCAGCTGGCTCATGGCAATATCACTAAAGCCTATGACGGGAATGATTCGGTTGCCTATAAGGATGCGCAGGGAGTAAATCACACGGCCAATGAGTTTGTAAATACACTCTCTACGACGGTTGGCAATACGCAGCTTACTTTTGATTATACGGTCGGCGATGCTTATTATGCCGATGCGAATGTTGCCCGTGATGGCAGTGGCAATGCGATAAAGAAAGATGTAACGTATAAGCTCAAGGTTACGGAAAATGGCGACTATGCCATCGCAGCAGGACTCAAAGACAGTAATGGTTATGTCACCAAGGTGTTCCAGACAGCCAACAATGATGGCGGCATCATCACACCGCGCAAATTGAAGGCGCAGGCGGCTGCTAGTGGCTTTACCAAGACTTATGATGCGACCAATGTCGTTTATGATGGGACGACGCCGCTTTCGGGAAATGGCGTTGTCACTTTTGTTGGCTATGATAATGCGGCCGACGGTTTGCTTACCCAGGATCAAAGTGCCAATAATAGTTCGGCAGTCTATGATAATGTTGATGCTGGCAAGGGTAAGGCGATTAACTATACGGCCAAAATCGGCACGGGTAGTGATGCCATTGCCAATAACTACGATATTTACGTATCCAATGATAATACGAACTGGACAAAAGGCACTTCGTTTACGGCGAATAATGGTGTCATCAATAAGGCTGGCCTGCAGGTGACATTCGATGATGTCAACAAGAAATATGATGGCAATGCCTATCTTAAGGATACCTATAACAATGATGCCTCGCTGATATCGCCCAATTACCATGGTGGCATCAAGAGCCGGGGCGATAAAGCTGATGAGGTCTATGTGTCGTTTGCGTCACAGGATGATTCGGTATTTGACAGTGCAGATGTTGCCCGCGCGAATGGTCAGGTGACCTCGCAAAATGTTACGTATAAATTCACGCTGGAAGGTGCACAGGCAGGGAACTATTTCATTGCCGATGCCCATGGCAATGAAGTCACGACGAAAGAAGGAGAAAAAACGATCCTCAATGGTCGTGGTACGATTAGCCCCAAAAACCTTACCGATGCGGATGTTACGTTGAATTTTGATGCGGTCAATAAAGTGTACGATACTAATTCGAACATTTCGTACAATCATTCGGCCGCTGACTATGGCGATCAGGCAGGTTCACAGGATGCAGCAGACTATATCAACCAATTCATTATTGGTGGCGTCGTTCTGAAAAACGGGCAGACGGATACCAAGGGGGAGAATTACAGTGCTGCCGGTATCTATCTGAATTCGGCGGGAACAGAGACCAGCGGTGTTGATGCCAATAAGGCGAAATTTACGATTACGCTGACGGATAAGGCAGTTTCGAATTTTGATTTGAGTTCCGTTTCGTTCTATAATTCGACGGCTAAGACGCTGACGAAGACTACGGATGCGGGTACCGCTTCTATCACGCCGAAGAATGTCACGGTGTCGTTCCACGAACCTGAGGTTACGAAGGTGTATAACGGCAAGACGGATGTGGCTATTGGCACGAATATCCTTAATGTTTCGGGAATTATCAGTGGCGATAAAGCCGAGCTCGACCGTGATAACGTCAACGCGCGTTATGCGGATAAGAATGTCGCCTATGACAGTGCTGGAAAAGTAACATCCAAGGATGTTTATTACGATGCGGTGCTGAAGGGCGATAATGCTGCGAACTACAAACTGGTTTATGGTACGAAAGGGTCAACGCTGGTAAGTGGCAAACCGTCTCTTACGATTACAGGCAAAGGTACGATTACGCCCAAAGAGATTTCGGCTGACTTTAACTACGATGGCAATGTCGCTGCGGCTGCCTACAATACGAAGGCTGGCGATACGATTGCCAATAAGGCCTATGATGCCACAGATAAAGTAAATAATTTGGACAGCAAGATCATCAATGGTGTCAATGGCGAGGTTATCAAGCTAAAGGACAGCGATATTAAAGGTACCTATGGTAAATGGACTGCTGATGCAAGCGGTGCCGAGACGGGCATCGGTGCTGACGGCCAGACCGAAAAGGGCAGTTTTACGGCGAATGGCGATGTAAACTGGCTGGGTACGGGGAGTACCGAGGATGAAAAGACTGGCTACAAGGCGGTCAAGTACACAGGCCTCCAGCAGGCACTCGAAAATGCCACGGATGCGAATAACGCGTCGGGCTTCTCGGGTAAGAACTACACGATTGCCAATACGGTTTATTTCACCGAAGCAGCCAAGAAAGGCAAGATTCGCCAGCTGGCACTTACGGCTGATGATATCAAGACCAAATGGACGACGATTACCAAGGAATATGATGGAACCGATGTGGTTCAGAATGCCGAGAAACATCTCGGCCTCTATACCGATGTAACGGGTTCCAATATTAATATCAAATACAAGTTGCAGTACGCCGTCTACGATAAAGGACAGGTCAATGTAGTTTCGGGGCATGGGGTAACCTATACCCTTAACGATTTGGAGTCGCAGGAGTTCACGAACTTTAAGATGGATTCCGCGATGCTGACTTCGTTTAAGAATAAGACCTACACGACAACCGGCAGCATCACGCCGCGGGTACTTAAAATCAAGACGGATAATCTCAGTGGGTATACCAAGACCTATGATGGTGACACGACGGTCAAGGATGCCAATGGCAATATAATCAACAGCTTTGACTATACCTTTGAAGATGGTCATGGTATCTTGGATAAGGATAACACGGTTAACCTCACGGTAACAGGAGCCTACCAGGATAAAGATGCTAACGTTGACCCGGACAGCACGGCAAAAGCTGGCAAACAGATTAACTATACGCTGGAACTTACGGGCAATACGGCTGGCAACTATACGCTGGACAGCAGTAAAACCACCAAAGGTGACGCTGTCGAGACGGATGCGGATACCTATAAGGGCGATGGTGCTATCAAGAAGCGTGTGGTTTATGCCGATTTTGCCGATGGTTATGGCACAGGAATTGACAAGCCTTACGATGGAACGGCTTCGGCTGATGCCGATAAGAAACAGCGCAATCATATCAACCTGCTCGATGGTACCGATGAAAATACGGGCATCATAGCCAAGGAAAAGAACAGTATTACGTTGCTCGCGGATTCCATCAATGCTGCTTATGCCGCTAAGGATGTAGCCCGTGATGCCAAGGGCAATGTCACGACCCAGGATGTTTACTTCAGCAATTTCCAGCTTGATGGTGCGACGAAGGACAACTATGTGGTCAAGGCTAAAGGCGGCTCGGATAAGCTGACAGGAAGTGGTACTATAACGCCGCTTACCGTCAATGTCTCGGTCAAAGAAGGTCCGGTCAAGGAATATGACCGCGATGCTTCGATTACGGGCAAATATATTGATGCGGCCAACATCAATGTCGATACCACGAATGTCATCGGCAACGATACGGTTGGTGTGTTCATTAAGTCCGGTTCCTGTTCCTATACGGATTGGAATGCTGGGGATAATAAAGACTACACCTATCAGCTAGGCTGGACCAATGGCAACTATGAATTGGCAGACACTGCGGCAGGTGAAAGCCTGACCACCAAAGGTATGACGGCAGCCCTCACGGGGCATAACGGCAAGATTGAAAAACGTTTGCTGACGGTCAAAGATGTTAAGAGAGCCAATAAGGTATACGATGGCACCGAGGGTGTGGAAAACGCTGCGGACAATATCGTTCTCGATGACCGCATCATTGCGGGAGACAATATTGGCCTAGAGGTTTCGGGTACCTATGACAATGAGGATGCCGCCGCCAGCGAAGATACCGATGCTTTGCTCGACCATAATGTTTCCTATACGCTGAGTGTGGGTAATGCCAACTATCAGCTGGATAAGACGTCGGCTGACGGCAAGGGAACGATTCGCCGCAAAGGTCTGGATATCGTTGCTAAACCGCAGAAAATTAATGTGGGCGAAGCGATTCCAACGTTTACGGGCAGCGTAACGGGCCTAGTAGCCAAGGACAGCAGTCTGGCCAGTGGCTTCACCTTTGCGCCGAAAGACGAGACGGAGATTTCCAACTCGATTCCGGGCAAATATGGCGTCTATGGCTGGTATAAAGGCAAGTTGGCTGGCAATCTGGACAAGAACTACACCTTTAGCCAGAATCCGGGCAACGAAGAAGCCTTTGTGGTCAATATGGTAGACCCAGGCCGCGAGTATCACGATACGGTCAATCCGAAGGGGCAGTTCCGTCCGGATATGACAGCATATCAGCAGGCCTCGGAGGATACCATTGGCGGTTTCAATGCAGGGAGCAGAACTGCTTTAGAGTACCGTGATGTGAATGGGGCTGTTATTGGTACGTTGGCGATAGATAATGGTGATATCAATCAGGTAACTGCGGGGAGTGAGTTCCTGGAGCAGGAAAACAAAAACCGGAGAGCGAATATTGGTATTGCAGGGGCAGATATTGTCAATATGAATGGTGTTGATGCTGCTTCGTCGGCTTCGGTCGATGTTGATGGCGATGGCAGTGTGGTAAATCTTGAGATTGAAAGCATTGTTCCGGTAAATATGCTTGAAGCAGATACGATTGTCAGGGATGATGACAAAGATGGCGAGATTGCCATTGAACAAATTGGAAACAAGGATGAGGAAAAGAAGAATTCCAAATCCATAGGGGTGGAGACGACCGGTGCGGGCGTCAATATGGCCTCTTAAGAAAAGAGGGAAAGCGATCGATGAATGCGTGTTGGAAAGCAAAAATAACGGTAGGTATGACTGCAGTTGCTTTGACGGCCTGCTATGGCGGGACGGCTTTGGCAGCGTCGTCACTGTCCAAACCAGGAGAATCTGTAGATGAGCATCAGTTAAGGCCGGAGGCTGCGGTTGATGACCAAAGTTCTGTGGGACAGGTATCCGCGCCTGAAGTGGAATTTACGATTACGAATTTCCGCTTAGAGGCACCGGATCTATATCTGGACAAAAAGGAACTTGTTAAAATCCTGCAGGATGGTATGGGCGAAAAAAAGACGATGACGCAGCTCAACGTTACGCTGAACAGTCTGACGCGCTATTGCCGGTCGCATGGCTATCCAGCGGCAGCGGCTTATGTGCCGGCCCAGGAGAGCTCGGATGGTATGATTACTATCCGGGTTATTCCTGGCCGCTATGGTGAAATCAAGCTGGATAATCAAACAAAAATGAAGGAAAACGTCGCCCGTGGGTTCATCAATGGGCTCAAGTCAGGGGATATCATCCGGACGAACAATCTGGAATCGGCGCTTTATTCATTGTCTGACATCAGTGGTACACGGGCAGTCGGTGTATTGAGTCCTGGAAAGGAGTTCGGTACGAGCGATCTGACGGTACGATTGGATAAGACAAAGGGAACCAATACGATTTTCTATGTCGAGAACTATGGCAGCCAGAATTCTGGCCGCTATCGTGCTGGCTTGCAGCATAATATCTATGATGTGGGCGGCAATGGTGGCAAGGCAAGTGTAGGTGCATTGGTATCGAATGCAGACATGCACAACTATTATGTCAACTATGAGGCCTTGGTAGGGCATGGCGGTACGACGCTTGGTTTTGGTTTTAGCCGTATGGATTACAAGATCGGTGGCGTACTCAAGAACCTCGATGCCAATGGTGTTGCTTATACGTTCAGTCTCTTTGGTAAGCGTCCGCTTTATCATTATTCGCGCAGTGGCTTGAACCTTGTGTATGGCTACGATTATCGCAAACTTGAGGATAATATAGATCTCTTTGACCGCAACAATCAAAAGCATACACATAGTGTACATGTGGGGGTTAATGGCTTTGAGCACCGTACGGGCACATCCGTCAACTATGGTGCGACGGTGACGACTGGTACATTGGGCTTTGACACCAAGGATGCTGTTCAGCAATATGCTGACAGCCATACGGAAGGTCGCTATACCAAGGCTGAGGCGAATGTCGCAGTGGTACAGCGCTTGGGCAATCGTGCGGATGTATTGGTGAAGGCTTCGGGGCAGATCGCCAGCAAAAATCTGGATGGTTCAGAAGAGATGTATCTGGGCGGTGCCAATGGTGTCAGAGCTTATCCGCAGGGTGAAGGCTCGGGCGATGTTGGCCTTATGGGGACGGTTGAGACACGTTTCTATACGAATGTACCGGGATTGATATTCAGTACCTATTTTGATATGGGGCATGTGCAGTATAATAAAGATGGGCGTTTGGAACGCCTGGGAAGCAGCACTTCGCCGGGGCAATATTCGTCGGGCGAAACACTCAAAGGCTGGGGTGTGGGGCTGACCTATACGAAGCCTAACGATTGGTTTGCACGTCTTGATTATGCGCGCCGCATCGGTGGCGATCCGAATCTTTCGGAGGCTGCCAAGGCTAAGGGGCGTGTCTGGTTTATGCTCGGCAAGATCTGGTAAAGATGAAATAATGAAGCGGCAGGCAGGAAAAAACATCTTGCCTGCCGAATTATTTAATAGGTGCAACGAAATTGCCAATAGGGATACAGTGATAGGAGTGACAGAAAATGGCAGGGAAAATCAAGAATTGCCCGATGTGCGGCAAGCTGTTTGCAGATAATGGTACGCGTGTATGTATGGACTGCTATGATAAGATCAAGGCAAAAGAGGCGGAGGTCGTCAATTACGTTCGTGATAATCCGGGCTCGAAGATTCCGGAGATCGTTGAGGCGACAGGTGCGCCTGAGGGTATGATCAAGAAGATGATCCGTGAAGGCCGCTTCGAGCAGGTCGGCGTCAAGATGAGCTATCCGTGTGAAAAGTGTGGAGCGCCTATCATCACGGGCAAGATTTGCCAGAGCTGCCAGGAGGAAGTGCACAAGGAGCTGCAGAAAAAGGCATCGGCCATCACGGCAGCTAAGCAGGCCGCAAAACAGCAGGCGCAGGGCCATGGCATGTATTCGAAAAATAAGCTGAGCTGAAACGGATACGCAATAGATAGAAAAACGGAGTATTTAAAAGATATTCCATTGTAATCACGAATAATGGCCAAAAAGCAGGAGTTAAGTCTCCTGTTTTTTTTTACGATACTTTTACCAGAAGACAGAATAAGAATCCCTTGTGGATCTTGATAAAGTCCAAAATGATGACAGGTGGTGAACCAGATGATAATCAATGGCAACATTCAAGCGGTGACTGGTGCGTACAATGTCAGCACGGCGTCCGGTACGAAACGGGCATCGGCCATGCGTGAAGCGCACGCAAGTGATGCGGTGGTATTCTCGAGTGAGGCACAGAGCTTCAGCAGCATGCTGCAGAAACTCAAGAGCATGGATGACAGCCGCGAGCAGAAGGTGGCGGCACTGCGCCAGCAGGTAGCTGATGGCAGCTATCAGGTAGATGCACAGAAGCTGGCAGGCAGCCTGCTTGATACGCGTTACTGAGAAGGATTCGATTCCTGATGATGGAGGCAGTCTATGTGGCAGGATTTGGCAGCAACACTAAACGAACTCAACAAAATCTATCTGCAGCTCATCGAACTGGGCAAAAAAAAGCGGGGCGCATTGGTGTCCATCGATATGAAGACTTTGGAGAGTCTGCTCAAGGATGAGGATGCGTTGACGAAGAAAATCAGGGATCTGGAACAGCAGCGCCAGAAGGCACTGATACATTTGGCAGTGCAGAACCGTGCCATCAAGAAGGATTCCAAACTTGAAGATTTGTTACAGTTTGCGCCGAATGCGCAGTTCAAACAGATTTTAGGGCAGCTCCACAAGTCACTGTCGGAGAACACGGCAGCGGCCAAGGAGCTCAGCGA
Organism: Pseudoselenomonas caprae; assembly: GCF_008271345.1. Taxonomy (NCBI): domain Bacteria; kingdom Bacillati; phylum Bacillota; class Negativicutes; order Selenomonadales; family Selenomonadaceae; genus Pseudoselenomonas; species Pseudoselenomonas caprae. The sequence goes on along the minus strand of NZ_VTOZ01000011.1, from coordinate 66,312 downwards.
GGGCAACAGCCTGCTGATCCGTGGGGCGATGCAGGCCGTTGCGTATCATTTGAATCGAATCGGTGGTGCGACGGTCGAGCCGACATATGGTCATGGTGGCGGCGAGGTCGTAAGCCATCGGAAAAATTACGAATTTGACGCCTGACACTTGTTGCAAGACAGTAGGGCGTCAAAATTTTGACAAAGGTGGGGAGAAAATGAATGAGGCTGTGAAGCTGCTGCGGGCACAGATGCTGCTGAGTACCGAGTGTCTGGAGAAACTGCGGGCCGTCAAGGAGGCCCTGCGGGATACCAGCAATGGCTTGGGGGTGAATGCAGCGGTACAGGCCCTGGAGACTCCCCTCGCAAAGCTTGGCCAGATTGCCAAGCTGCAAGACAAGTTCCTGCAAGAAGCGGGAAACAAGAGGATGACAGCCTATGCGGCCAGCATGCCGGACTCTGTGGAGAGGGATGCGGTCATGCGGCTTATAGCACGAGTCCAGGGATTGGAGAATGAAATGCAGAAGGAACTGGCATCGACACAAGCGCTCTTGCAGCGCAGCAAGGATTTTGTGGATTTTCACATCAATGTGATGACACAAACCGCGGCAAATGATACCTATGCACCGCCGGGGGCGGCTGAGGTAGAGAATCACCGCGGCATCAAGATGTTCGATGCGAATGTCTAATACCTGATGCGACTGGATATGTAAGGAAATGAAAGATAGGGTGAGATAATATGCGTTCAACATTTGCCGGCCTCAATACGATGGTTCGCGGTGTATTCTCCAATCAGCTCTCGCTGGATACGGTTGGTCATAATATCACGAATGCCTCGACCGAGGGGTACAGCCGCCAGAAGGTAAATCTGGCAGCGACAAGAGGTCAGGAGATTGGGTCGCTTTATGGCAATGTGCTGGTAGGAACGGGCGTCGATACGATGTCTATCGAGCGTGCCCGCAATGTCTATGCGGACAAGCAGTATTGGCAGGAGACCTCGACCCAGCAGTACTATAAGACCACACAGGTCAACTACGATAAGATCGAGGCGGTCTTTGACGACTCGGATAAGACCGGCATCCGTCATGCGATGGATGAGTTCTATAATGCCTGGCATGATTTGCAGACCAATGCATCTACGGCCAGTGCACGTGTGGCTGTCATCGAAAAGGGCAATATCCTGTCGGATAAGCTCAAGACAGCTGGTGAGCAGCTGCAGACGCAGATCAATGCACAGTATGACGACATGAAGACGACGGTCGATAAGGTGAACCAGACGACGGAAAAACTTGTCCTGCTCAACAAGAACATCATGCAGCAGGAAGCGACTGGCGGTTCGGCTAATGACCTCCGTGACCAGCGCGATCTGCTGGTCGATGAGCTTTCGAAATACATGAACCTCAATGTCTATGAGGATGACAAAGGGATGTACTCGATCGTTTCCAATGGCATCACGATGGTCGGCGGTGTCAACCGGCTGACGCTGGAGATGTCAGATCCTGTCAACAATGCAGACTATGGCATCAATGATTATGTCATTAACATCAAGGAATCAGGCGTAGCGTTCGTTCCACAGAATGGTGCTCTGCGGGCTCAGCAGGATACGATTGCTGAGGACAAGGCTTATCTGGATAAGGTGGCAAATATGGCGGGCTTCCTGCTCACGACCTTCAACAATATGCATCAGCAGGGGGCGGGCATCAACGGCACGGATACCAATATTGGCACGTTCCTGACTGATGCCAATGGCAACCTGATGGATGCAACGGGTACGACGGCGTATACAGGGCCTGCCTACGGCTTGAATTTCTATGGTGATACCAATACAGTCTATGAGTGGGATACGACGAATAACTGTGTCAGAGCTACGAATTACCAGGCTGGTACGGTCGTGCGCTCGATATCCCCAGTGACTTCGGCCACGAGTACAGTAAATATCGATATTACGGGTACTGTGGTGTCGACTGATAATCTCAAGGGCATCAATATCATCAAAGCACTGACGGTCAATAGCCAGATTTCGGCGACAAGCGGTCAGAATCTGATCGCGGCACGTACGCTGAGTGTTGAGGAGGATACTACCTCCACGGGGGCTTTAGCGGGGACTTACAGCGTAAAGCCTAACGGCACCAAGGACGGCACGAATGCTGTCAATATTGCGGCACTCATCAATATGAGTAAAGATGAAGCTGTGAAATATAACACGGCAATAATCAAAAATAATGGTTCACCGGTATCGACGAAGGACCGGTCGACAAATAAAGACTCGCTCAATGCTTATTACATTGCGGCGATGTCTCAGCTTGGCAGCGATGCGGAATCTATTAAGGATAAGGAAAGTGCACAAGAAGACCTGATTACGCAGATTGTCAACTGGCGTTCATCGACAGCTGGTGTTGACTGGAATGAGGAACTCACGAACATGATTACGTTCCAGAAGGGCTATAGTGCCTGCTCGCGCTGCCTGACGACCATGGATGAGATGCTCGATAAACTTATCAATAGCACAGGTACGGTCGGCAGATAATCTTTGAACTAACGAGGTGAAATAAAATGTCTATTCGCGTAAGCAGCAATCAGATGGTTTACGGCTATCAGAAACAGCTCAATGATGCCAACTACCGGCAGACGAAACTCCTGGAGCAGGGCGACGGCAGCAAGCTGCACCGTCCCTCGGATGATTCGGTAGACTACTCGAAATATCTCCGCTATACAGTATCGGAAAATGAGAATACGCAGTATCAGGAAAATGTCAATACGGCGATTTCCTGGATGAAGACGTCGGATGCGGCACTTGTCAATATGACGGCCATCCAGACTACCTTCAAAGAGAAAACCGTAGCTGCTGCCAACAGCACGAACAACAGCGATGATATGAAGGCTATCGGTAAAGAGATGATGGCTGAGATTCAGGAGCTGGTATCGCTCGGCAACACGATGCAGGGTGACAGTTATGTATTCGGCGGTCAGAAGGATCTTACGAAGCCTTTCAGCATGTCGACTGAAGAGGTCAATCGCGGCTTAGCCAAAACGCTTGATGAGAACCAGTCGGCATATTTCAGCGGCAATAGCGGTGCTGATGATGCGGGCAGCCTCACGCAGATGCTGTCGCTGACAGGCAGTGATGGCAACACCTATTATCTCAATACCCGCGATGGCTATATCTATACCAAGGATTTTGTCGAGAACGGGTACAAGAATGTCGTAGCGCAGGATTCTTCAGCAATCGTCGATCCGACAAGGGATGCTGTGGGTCAGCTGGCAGGCTGGGGCAGCACTTCGCCGACGGAGAAGGTTTCCAAGTATTTCAAGAATACCGGCGAAATTATCGACAAGACTGTGGAACTCAGCGGTGCAACGGCGACGACGGGCTCCTCGGTGCCGAATATTGGCAGTCTGACGTTCAAATTTGATACAGTCAAACAGCAGATCGTTACCTATCAGGGCGATGATAAAGGCGTATCAATGGTCAAGAAGAATGGTACAACGGAGCCAGTGGCGGATACGGTCAATGTTACGGGGCCGGAAATCTTTGGCTCGGATATCTTCGATGATGCCAATTCGGGGAATAAGGTATCGGGAGCAGCGATGCTTAATCAGATGTTGACAGTCCGTGCACAGGTTGAGGGGCTGGATAACGAGTGGCTTAGCAAGGATGGACAGACAGTGGCTGATGGTGTGCATGCGACGACGGTCAATACGCAGACTAAGCTTGGCGCGCGCCAGCAGCTCTATGAATCGGTCAATACGATGCTCAGCAACCAGAATGAGCTTATCACTTCGGATATCACGAATGTCAGCTCGACGGATGTAGCGAAGCTGGCGGTACAGCTTATGCAGGAGCAGACCATCTATAATCTGAGCTTGTCGCTCGGTGGCAGGATACTGCCGCAGTCGCTGGCAGATTATCTGAGATGATAGCCTAATGGCGCAAAACATAGTATAATAAAGGTAAGTTAACGGATTAGCAGGATTTTCCTAGGGAAAGGGTGAAATAATCTATGCTGCGGTTAAATATGCGGACAACGCAACCGATGATTGGTATGCACACGCAGCTAGGAAAGCTGGAAGCCCATTCAACACCGGCAAAACTGCATAGTGAGAATCGGCAGGCCCGCTCCAATGCGCATTGGACGCAGCCATCCGTCGAGATAAACCAGTATCCGAGCCGGCATTCCTATGGCTTCACGAACCATACGGATTTTGCCAGGGAGCACGGTCAGCAGGGCATGAGTGACCTGAAGAAGACCACTTCCCGCTGGACGGAAGAGGCTTGGGACAATATCGAGAATGGTGGCAAGAAAGGCCGGCAGCCGGTCAAGCAACGGTATGACAGCAAGCTGCAGCAGGAAATCAGCAAGCAGCGCCATATCGTGGCCAATCTGATCCCTGACCCGGAAATCCACTTCACGCCGGTACAGGCCGAAGGGAAAGTAGATCCTGGGGATGTGACGGTCAAGATTGACACGGAGGCCTTTGCGCAGACGCATTTCACGCCGGGCAAGGTCGAGACGTACCTGCAGCAGAAACCGGATGTCAGACGCTGGGTGACCGAGGGCAAATACGATATCTACGCATGACAGATGACGAAACATGCGGATTTGGAGGCGTAACGAATGAAAAAGGTCAACACATTACGGTTTGGCGAAATCGAAGTCGAAGAAGAAAAAGTAGTACATTTCGAAGATGGAATCCCAGCCTTTGAAGATGAGCATGAGTTTCTCATCATCCCTTACGATGACGAGAGCCCTTACGTGTTCCTGCAGTCGATCACGACGCCGGATCTGGCGTTCCTCATGACGATGCCATTCGTATTCTTCCCAGAGTATGAGTTCGAGCTTGATGATGACAGTCAGAATAAGCTTGGCATCAAAACCCAGGAGGACATGCTGATCTACACGCTCTTGACAATTCCTGGTGGCAAGGTAGCAGATATGACGGCCAATCTCATGGCACCCGTTGTCCTGAATCAGAATACGATGCAGGCACGTCAGATCGTGCTGGACAAGAGCCGCTACACGACCAAGCATAGATTGTTTCCGGAACATAAGGAGGAAAACAAATAATGCTCGTACTTACCCGTAAACCACGCCAACAGATTATGATTGGTGACAATATCGTCATCAATGTCGTTGAGGTTCAGGGCGATAATGTCCGGATTGCGATAGATGCACCGCGTGCGGTGAAAATCTATCGTGGCGAGATTTATCGTGCTATTCAGGAAGAAAACCAAAAGGCTGCAGCTCCGGCTCCACAGGATTTGGATCTCAGTGCTGCTTTGCCCCATAAAGAACAAGAATAAGGTTAGGGAAAACTCGATTCATTCTACGGAGGGATAACAATGATAGGTAAAGTTCAGGATATGGTAGCTTCTGCTATAGTCGTAGGTGCAGCTGAGAAGGCCAGTGCCAACAAGACGGCGGACAGCACGCAAAAGATCAATGCCGAAGTGGCGACGGCTAAGGCTTCGGATATGGAGTCGGTCAAGGAGCAGGTAAAGAAGAGCGATGACGCTCAGGAATCCAACAACCAGAAACAGCAAAAAGAAGACGAGCAGAAGATGGATGAGAACTCCGTCAGCTATATGACGAAGGAGCTCAACGATCTGATGCGCCGGATTGATGCCGATCTCGAATTCCAATATCATAAGGAAGTCAACACGATGTCGGTCAAGATGCTGGACAAGAAGACTGGTGAGGTGCTCAAGGAAGTGCCGCCAGAGGAAATGATCAAGCACATGATAAAAGCCAAGGATTGGCTCGGTGCATTCCTGGACAAGAATGCCTGATGAGGAGGTGTAAGGAATGAGTGTACAGGGAATTTATGGCCTGTCGGGATCAGGTATTGACGTTGACTCGATGGTCAAGGTTGGTATGCTGAATAAGCAGAGCCAATATGATAAGATGTATAAAAAAGAGGTCAAGAATGAGTGGATCAAGGAAGCTTATACGAGCCTTTATTCGGATCTGAATACATTCAAAACCTCGACGATGTCTACGTACAAGATGTCGTATACTACGAATCCGATGACGGCAGCCAGTACGAATTCGTCCGTGGTTTCGGCCACGGCGAATGCCGATGCTGCCAATATGAGCCATACGGTCAAAGTCAACTCGGTGTCGAGCAATGCCTATGTTCAGTCAGAGAGCGCCATTACGCGTAATGACGAGAGCGCGGGCAACAGCATGTATATCAAAGATATTATTGCTGGGCAGACTGAGAAGTCTGAGTCGGAGTATAAGGCAGCTGTGGATGCAGCAGCTACTGAGGAGGAGAAGGCCAAGATTCGCAACGAGGTGGCGTTGTCCTTTGAAATCAGCAATGGCGATCCCAAGGATAAGAACACGACAACGACTACGATTTCGTTCACGTATGCGGAATTGTTTGACAGCAAGCAGACGCTCAACGATCTCGCTGCAAAAATCAAGAATGCCGATGTCAATATGACGGCCACCTATGACTCGACGAATGATGCGTTCAGTATCTATCAGAAAGACGGTGGTGTCGACAATCAGATTGTCCTGGCGGTCAAGAATCGTACAACTGCCGAGACGAAGGATGGCGTGACGACGAATGCCAAAGCTGATGATGCAGCGCGCGCGCTTATCAACAATCTCAATCTGGCTAAGGTTGATGGCGACTCGATGACGTCGTTGCCAGAGCTTTCTGAGGCCTCGAATGGCGTAAGCTCGAAGTCTTCGACTGGCAGCATGACCAGTGTCAATACGACGGCGTATGAGAAAAATACAAGTCTCAATTCTATTGTTGCGGATGTTGATAAAAAGAAAATAGGGGAATATGGTCTGTCCTTCACTATCAATGATGGTACAGCCAGCAAGACAATCGTCTATACGGCTGAACAGGCTGCATCAAAGTCTATCAATGACTTGATGAAGGATATCAACGGTACTGGACTCAATGTCACGGCTTCGCTGGCTGATGGTAAGCTGACGCTGACGAATGCGGACAGCACCAAGGACATCACGCTGTCAATCGATGCGATGGATACGACGAAGCGGGCTGAGGCTTCGCGTGAGTTCCTCAACACGATGTTCAATGCTGGCCTTGCGGCTGGAACCACGACCAATACGCTAACGGTAACTGGTACGAATGGTTCGGTCACTATCGATGGCAGGGACTATGCGACGACGAGCAGCAAGATCAATGTTGCCAACGTTACCTATAATGTCGGAGCAGTAGGTTCGGCGACAGTTTCGATATCGCAGGATACGGATAAGCTTATCGAAAATGTCAAGAAATTCGTCGAAGACTACAACAAGATGATTGACTCGCTTAACTCGAAGTATAATGAGACGCGCTACAGTGACTACGATGTCTTGACGAAGTCGCAAGAAAATGCGATGACGCAGGATCAGATTACGAAGTGGAACGAGAAGGCAAAATCGGGCCTGCTGTATCATGATCAGACGCTTGGCAAGATTATCAGCGCAATGCGTGAGGCTATCTATACGCCGGTTGATTCAGTAGACAGCAATTACAATACGATGATGTCCATCGGTATCGAATCATCGACGGACCGCGGTCATCTGCGCCTCGATGAGGATAAGCTCAAGAAGGCACTGGCAGCTGATCCGGATTGTGTCTATCAGCTCTTTTCTGCTTCGGGCGATGCGGTCAACGCCAAGGGTGAGTCCTATACGGACTATAATAAAGAAGGCGTAATCAACCGCATTACCGATAAGGTCAATGAGAATCTGAAGACGATGAAGTCGTACGCAGGTACGTCGTCATCAGCATCGGATGGCAGTACGCTTGGTGATTTGATTCTTGAGATGCAGACCAAGATGTCGAATTTCAAAACGATGATGGATGCCTTTGAAAAGTCATTGTATAAGAAATACGATGCCATGGAACAGGCGATTCAGAAATTGTCGATGCAGATGGGTTATATCAGCAATGGCAATTGATTTCTTTAGGAGGCATATATGGTAAACAATGCAGCTGAAGCTTATAAACGTCAGCAAATCATGACGGCAACCCCGGAAGCATTGACACTGATGCTCTACAATGGTTGCTTGAAATTCATGAATGAAGGCAAAGATGCCATTGAGGCCAAGCAGTGGGAACAAGCGAATATCTCGTTGCAAAAAGCACAGAATATCATTTCGGAGTTCCGCATCACGCTGAACATGGATTATGATATCAGCAAACAGCTCATGCCGCTCTATAATTATACTTATGACCGTCTGGTCGAAGGCAATATGAAGAGCGATACGAAGCTGGTGCAGGAAGCAATCGATATTATCAAAGAACTTCGTGATGCTTGGGCGCAGGCAATGAAAAAAGCGCGTCAGGATCAGGGCACGAAGAATGCACAGGGTGACAGTTATGTCGGCTAATGATGCAATGGAACAGGCAAAAGCGAACTGGGAGATGTATTACACACTCTCCCAGGAGCTTTTGAAGTTCATCGATAAACAGGATATTGATGCGTTCACGGAACTCACGCGCCAGCGCGATGTCATCGTGGAGCGCATGAAAGCCTTACCCGAGACGGAAGTCTATCGGAAGACCGAGGAATGCCGGGCTCTGGTAGAGAAGATCAAGCCGCTCGATATGCAGATTATCTATAAGGCCAAGGCGTGGCTCAATAAGTCCAAGCGGCAGAATGCCACGGTGCACGCCTACGATCTGCAGTCCGTCAATCCGGTGGGAAATATCCTGAACCGAAAATATTAAATTTTTTTACAAAAGGTATTAAGGAAATCGGAAAACCTCCGATATATAGTGTGTAAGAAATCACTTACGGTAATACGTAAGCTGCTAAGGATAGCGATGGTGGTCAGCTAGCAGCCCCCAAAACTTACGGATCAGCTTACTATTATATAGTTAACGACGGGCATGGATGTCCGTTACAAAATAATTTTTCTGTATTATCAGGGAGGAATATTATCATGGGTATGGTAGTTAAAAACAACATGTCGGCAATCTCGACGCTGAACACTCTGAACAAGAACTCGAATGCACTGACGAAGAGCCTGGCAAAGGTTTCTTCGGGCATGAAGATCAACGGTGCTGCTGATGACGCTTCGGGCTATGCGATTTCCGAGCGCATGCGCGTTCAGATCCGCGGCCTCGATCAGGCTAACAGCAACACTCAGAATGGCAGTAGCATGATGAAAGTTGCTGAGGGTGCAGTAAGCTCCACGGTTGACATCCTGAAGACTCTGAAAGAGAAAGTCATCAACGCAGCCAACGATACGAACACGGACAGCGACCGCGCTACGATCCAGAAAGAGCTCGACCAGAGCATCGACCAGATCAACGACAACGCTAACGTAACGTACAACGGCAAGCTGCTCGTAGACGGCTCGCACAACAGCGAAGTCAAAGCTACGTCCACGGCTATGACGAACCAGAGCCTTTCCACGGCTACGACGGGCACCACGAAGTTCTGCGAGATGAAAGATCGTAACGGCAACAGCCTGAACATCAACTCGATGGACAAAGTTACGATTTCCTTCGTAAAACAGGGCAAGACCTACACGACTTCTGTCAGCGCTACGAATAGCCTGTCTGACCTCATCACGAAGGCAAACAGCCAGAGCTCGGCAGCATTTAGCACGGAGATCCGTACGAACTCCTACATTGGTAAAGATGTTGCTGGCGATACGGTTGGTACGGCTGATGCTACGAATGCGCTGACGATTTCGGCTGGTGGTTCCTCGGTGACGCACCAGATTTCTGGTGTTACGATTTCCGTAACGAACACGAAGGGTGCTGTCCAGAAATCTGCTAACGCAGTTCTCGACAACTTCTCCGAGTCCATCCGTGCACAGAACAAGTCCACGGACAACGCTATGGTTCTCCAGGTTGGCACGAAAGCAAACCAGAGCATCAAAGTCGGCTTGACGGATATGCGTGCAGAGGCTCTTGGTCTCCAGAGCTCCTCGGGTGCAAACATCCAGATTGGTACGCAGCAGCAGGCAAACGCAGCTATCAGCGTTCTCGACAATGCTGTAGCTAAGGCTCTTGATCAGCAGACGACGATCGGTTCGATCGAGTCCCGCCTCGAGTACACGAGCGCTAACTTGACGACGGCTTCCGAGAACGTCCAGAGCTCGGAGTCCACGATCCGCGATGCCAACATGGCAAAAGAGATGACGGAATACACGAAGAACAACGTTCTCATGCAGGCCGCTCAGTCCATGCTGGCACAGGCAAACCAGAGCAGCAGCTCGGTTCTCAGCCTGCTCCAGTAATTGGTATTCCGGTAACGGATTTAACTACTCAGTTACGCAAACCCCTCTCCTTCGGGAGAGGGGTTTTGTGTGCTTAAGCCTTCCCCTCTGGGGAAGGGGGGCGCAAAGCGCTCGGAAGAGGTTTAATGATATTTTAATAAAAATAATAGAAAAAACTATTAAGCTTCCGCAAAAACGAACGATATAATAGGTGTAAGAAAGCAACATGGTAATATGTAAGCTGGAAAGCATGTTCAGCTGGTCAGCTAGCAGCCACTGAGCCGGCCGATTGGCTTACTTATTATAAATGCTAACGACGGGCATGGATGTCCGTTACAAAATAATTAACTGTATTATCAGGGAGGAATATTATCATGGGTATGGTAGTAAAAAACAACATGTCGGCAATCTCGACGCTGAACACTCTGAACAAGAACAGCAATGCACTGACGAAGAGCCTGGCAAAGGTTTCTTCGGGCATGAAGATCAACGGTGCTGCTGATGACGCTTCGGGCTATGCGATTTCCGAGCGCATGCGCGTTCAGATCCGTGGCCTCGATCAGGCTAACAGCAACACGCAGAACGGCAGCAGCATGATGAAAGTTGCCGAGGGTGCAGTAAGCTCCACGGTTGACATCCTGAAGACTCTCAAAGAGAAAGTCATCAACGCAGCCAACGATACGAATACGGACAGCGACCGTGCTACGATCCAGAAAGAGCTCGACCAGAGCATCGACCAGATCAACGACAACGCTAACGTAACGTACAACGGCAAACTGCTCGTAGATGGCTCGCACAACAGCGAAGTCAAAGCTACGACGACGGCTATGACGAACCAGAGTCTTGCTACGGATACGACAGGTACGACGGCATTCAGTGCGATGCAAGATCGTAATGGTAACAGCCTGAACATCAACTCGATGGACAAAGTTACGATTTCTTTTGTAAAACAGGGCAAGACCTACACGACTTCTGTCAGTGCTACGGCAAGCCTGTCCACGCTGCTTGATAAGGCAAACAGCCAGAGCTCGGCAGCATTCAGCACGGAGATCCGTACAAACTCCTACATTGGTAAAGATGTTGCTGGCGATACGGTTGGTACGGCTGATGCTACGAATGCGCTGACGATTTCGGCTGGTGGTTCCTCAGTAACGCACCAGATTTCTGGTGTTACGATTTCCGTAACGAACACGAAGGGTGCTGTCCAGAAATCTGCTAACGCAGTTCTCGACAACTTCTCCGAGTCCATCCGTGCACAGAACAAGTCCACGGACAACGCTATGGTTCTCCAGGTTGGCACGAAAGCAAACCAGAGCATCAAAGTCGGCTTGACGGATATGCGTGCAGAGGCTCTTGGTCTCCAGAGCTCCTCGGGTGCAAACATCCAGATTGGTACGCAGCAGCAGGCAAACGCAGCTATCAGCGTTCTCGACAATGCTGTAGCTAAGGCTCTTGATCAGCAGACGACGATCGGTTCGATCGAGTCCCGCCTCGAGTACACGAGCGCTAACTTGACGACGGCTTCCGAGAACGTCCAGAGCTCGGAGTCCACGATCCGCGATGCCAACATGGCAAAAGAGATGACGGAATACACGAAGAACAACGTTCTCATGCAGGCCGCTCAGTCCATGCTGGCACAGGCAAACCAGAGCAGCAGCTCGGTTCTCAGCCTGCTTCAGTAAGCGAGATTCCGGTAACGGATTTTACTACTCAGGTAGACGAAACCCTCTCCTTCGGGAGAGGGTTTTTTGTATGCATTGACGAATATATATTTATGTATGTCTTTTTTCAGATGTATTGGCGGGGAGGAGCCGGCCGTGAAAATTTCTGTTTGTTATATCACGAAAAATGAAGAGAAGAATTTGGCACGTTCATTGGCGTCGGCAGCGCCGACAGCCGATGAAATCATCCTTGTGGATACGGGCTCTACGGATAAAACCTGTGAGATTGCCAGGAGCTATGGGGCTAAAGTCTATCCATATACCTGGCAGGATGACTTTTCAGGGCCGCGCAATTTTGCCATCGAACAGGCAACCGGTGACTATATCCTGTTCTTGGATGCTGATGAATATGTAGCAAAAGAATCCTGTACCAGGCTGCGGCAGCTTATAGAGCAGAATTGCGGACATGATGCCTTGCTTATGAAGCGCTATGATATCGATACGGATGAAACGGATATCCTTGGCGAAATATTTGTCTTGCGGGCGTTCCGGCGCCGGCTTGGTCTCCGCTATACAGGGCGTATTCATGAGGAGCTTTGTGAGGATGGTCAGCCGCTTAAAGACATTGGTGTACTGAATCCGGAGCTAGTGAAGCTCTATCATACGGGCTATGAGGCTTCGGTCAATAAGGCGAAAGCAGAGCGAAATCTGCGTATTTTGCAGGAGGAACTAAAGACTGCGACCCAGCCCGGCAGGCTTTACATGTATTTGGCCGAAGCTTGCCGCGGGATTGGTGATATGGCAGGTATGGAGAACTATGCACGGCTCGATATTGTGCAAGGACGGCGGCCTGTGGCGTTTGCCAGCCGATCCTACCGTATGCTGCTCGCTTATCTGGCGGAGCAGGGACGCGAATCCGATCGGTATAAACTAGCGACAGCGGCGGTCAAAGATTTTCCTGAGCTGCCGGAGTTTTGGGCAGAGCTGGCAATCTGCCAGGCGGCCAGCTATGAATATGCACAAGCATTGGCGTCTATGAAAAAGGCACTGCAGAAAGATAGAGAATTTCCCCCGCTTAGTCTTGAACCCAAGGAATTTTCGCCAGTTATGGTCCAAGTGGCGCGGGAGAAGCAAAAAGAGTGGCAGACACTTGATGCGCAGGCGCGGAGGTTAAAGATTGTTTCCTGTTTGATTGCCAGGAATGAAGCTGGGGAAATTGAGAGTTGGCTTGCCAAAGCATCTGTCTATAGCGACGAAATCCTTGTGGTAGATACAGGTTCTGAGGATGGAACTGCTATGATGGCGCAGCAGTTTGGAGCAAGGGTATTTTCGTTTGACTGGCAGGATGATTTTGCGGCTGCGCGCAATTTTGCTTTGGAACAGGTGCCGGAGGATGCAGACTGGATTGTATTCCTTGATGCCGATGAGACGTTTTATGAACCACAACGTCTGCGGGGCTTTCTGGCCCATATGATGTGGCAGCAGCCGGATATTGAAGGCGTGCAGGTGCCTATCGTCAATGTGGATATGGATGCCTGGGGGCGGGAAATCCAGCGCTTCCGGGCTCTGCGCATCTGGCGCAACCGCAGAGCATATCGCTATCGGGGAGTCATTCATGAGGCACTTTACAGTTCTGGCGGCGAAATCCGGCAAAGCTATGCAGCCGAGCTTGCGGTGCGGCATACGGGCTATTCGGCTGGCCGTATTCAGCAGAAACTTACGCGCAATCTGCAGCTTATCATGAAGGCGATGCAGGAGCAGGGGGAGCATCCCCTGCATTTCCGGTATCTGGCTGACTGCCTATATGGACTGCATGAGTATGAACTCGCGGCGGCTTATGCGCAGAAGGCCTTGCAGTCGGGCATTACGACGGTGGCTGGCGAGGGAGAACTTTATCGTCTCTGGCTGCACTGTGCCCGTAAATTGCAAAAGCCTGCGGCCAAGCAGCTGGAAATCTTGACGGAGGCCAGACAGAATGGCTGTGACGATTGGGAGCTTCTTGGCTGGCAGGGAATTATCGAAGCCGAATCGGGTAAGTATGAACAGGCACAGGGACTACTCACGCAGTTCTTGCAACAGGCATCTGCCCAGGATTTGGCCGCAGGCAGCAATGCGGTGCAGGGCATGATGGCTGAGGTCTATGCGGCCAGGGCTGTTTGCCGGGCAAAGCTGGGAGATGCAGCCGGGGCACGGTTGGACTGGCAGCAGGCGTTAGCTGCCAATCCGTATCATGAAGAAATCCTGCAGGCATATTATCAGTTTGGCGGGGAACAGCCAGCAGATTTCCTCGCACAGGTGGCAGCTTTCTTTGCGGATAAGGAACAAGGCTACAAGTATCTTGCGGCGTGGGCCGTGCGTTTCGGTCATGGCAGGATTATCTCGCTGTTGACTGCGTATCTGCCACAAAACCAGCGGCAGTTATGGGAATTATTCGCGAAAGGCCAGCATGCTGAGGCTGGCGAGCAAGCCAGCTTACAGGCCAGTATTTATGTGCAGGAGCTGTTTGCGGCACTGGTGATGCTGCCTGTTGATAAACGGCGGCTGCAGCCGCTCGACTGCCATGAGTGGGCGGCGTTGCTGCCGGCAGCCTGGGAGCGGATCATTGGCCGTATTTATGGCTGGTTCGATCATTTGCAACCTGCGGACTGGCCTGAATACCAGGCAGGACTCAATGCGCTGCAGGGCTTTGCCGATGCGGCGGCTTATCAGGAATACGCAAGCATTGCCCTGGACTTTTCCTGGGAACAGGTGCGGCAGACGGCACAAATCTTAGCTGACCAGCAGCAATGGCAGGTTGCTTACGGGCTGCTTGCGGAAATTCCTGCTGATGAAATAGGAGACGCGGCAACATTCTGGTACCAGACGGGGGTCTGTCTCTATCATTTGCAGGAATGGGCAGCGGCACAGGAGTGCCTGACACGGGCCGCTGAGGCTGGTGCCAGCCAGCCGGATTTACCAGCATATCAAGCATGGTCAACGCGGAGGGAGAGACTATGAAGATGCGGATTTCGGCCTGCGTGATTGTCAAGAATGAGGCGGAAAACATCGGCCGCTGGCTAGAATCAATGCAGGCCATAGCCGATGAAATGATTGTCGTCGATACGGGCAGCACGGATGAAACTGTTGCTATGGCAAGGGCAGCGGGGGCTAAGGTCTATTCCTTTGCCTGGTGCAACGATTTTGCCGCAGCCAAGAATTATGCCTTGGAGCAGGTGACAGGGAACTGGATACTATTTCTCGATGCCGATGAATATTTCACACCGGCTTCACAGGCCAAGGTGCGGCCACTATTGATGCGCTTGGAGCCTCACTTGAAGATCGAGGGCGTGCTCTGCCGCTTGATAAATATTGATACAGATGATAATAACCGCATCATGACGACGCTCGTGCAGCTGCGGATGTTCCGCAACCGCCGGAATCTCCGTTACAGTGGGAAAATTCATGAGGTGCTGACCTTGACAAAAGGGCGGCCTTTGGAACTTGCCAATGAGATAGAAATTTATCATACGGGGTATTCGACACATATAGTGCAGGCAAAGCTTCGCCGCAATCTGAAAATCATGGAGGAGCGTATTGCGGCGAATCATGGCCGGACGGAGCTCTTGGATGATCGCTACTTTATGGATATTTGGTATGGATTGGGTGATCATGCGAAGGCCATTGCCTATGCGAAACGTCTTCTTGCCCATGAAGAACTGGCGCTAGACCTGCGGGGGCGAGCCTATGAGACATGGGCCAGCTGCTGTATCGATGACAAGCATCCGGCGGAAGAAACGGAGGCTTGTCTTGCAGCTGCCATCCGTGACTGTCCGCAGCTGGCGGAATTCCCGCTGATGCGCGGTCTGTGGCATTTCGATCGGCGCGAGTATCTGCAGGCTGAGCAGGATCTGCAGGCAGGTTTAGCGTTGACAAAGGATTATCCCAAAGATACGGTGGCCGGCGTTATGAACAATGCGGCACGGCTGTTGCCGTCAGTCTATTGGCGGCTCGGACTGCTGGCTCAATGGCAGGGTGATGCAGTTAGGGCACAAGAGTGCTATTGGCAGGGCTTGCAGCAGAATCGCTATCATGGTGGCTTGTTGGCGGCCTTTTGGCATTTCTTGCAACAGCAGGGCATTGAGGCGGCAGATTGCATCGCCGTGCTTAATGTCATTTACGATAAGCAGGCTGATGCGGCTTTTTTGGCACAGCAATTGGCACGGCAAAATGGCGGACTGGTATATATCTATTACGCTAAGCAGGCTGGCAGCAGTGAACGGCCGGTACTTGACTGCCTGGCAGCTGGCCGTCCCGATGGTGCCGCTCAGCTTGCCAGCAAACAGCTGGCTTTCCTTTATCGGTTGGGGCTGGCGGCAGGTGATAGTAAACCGTCACTTATGACGGCATTGCTGCCGGCTGGTTGTGAGGATATCGAGCGGGCGGCACAGCAGATGCTAAAAGATATGAGGGATAAAGATTTATGATGACATACCGGGAGAAAAAACAGCTGTATCAGCTGCTGACCCAGCTGATGGAGAAACGGCAGTGGGATAAGGCCATTGAGACTGCCGATGCCTTGCGGCAGTCAGATGTAACCGACCGCACGATGTTCCAGGCGATACTGGCGGCCTATATTGATGGCAATGATGCTGCAAGGGCTGAGGCTGCGGGAGTGGAATATCAGCAGCGATTCCCGCTTGATGGCATCAGCCGCTTCTATCTGGGGCGTGTGGCTTTCATGAATGGAGACTGGGAGACGGCAGAGAAGCAATTCACGACAGCGCTTGCAGATCAGACGCTGGTGGGCTGGTACCGCGGTGCTGTGCACAGCATCTTGGCAACCTTGTACCGGCAGACGGCGCGAGGGGAGAAGGCTGCCCAGCATTATCTGGAATCGGCGCAGTATAAGGATTTGGCGCACGGGCAGGCTACGGAATACAGCAATTATCTGTTCAACCTGCATTATCTCGACAAGCCACAGTCATTCATGCGTCAGGCCGCCGAAAAATATGGGCAGATGCTGGCACAGATTCCGCAATATCGTCATGAGAAGCGGCGCAGCAATAGCCCGAAAATACGGATTGGTTATATTTCGCCGGATTTACATTTCCATGTCGTGGCATTTTTCAGCTACGCGTTTCTGCATGATTATGACAAACGCCGCTTCGAGGTGTTCTGCTATACGGACTGTGAGGAGGATAATGCCAGCCGGGAATTTGCGGCCATGGTTGATCATTGGCAGAATGTAAGAGGTCTGCCCGATGAAAAAGTTGCCGAACTTGTCTATAAAGACAAACTCGATATTTTGGTCGATCTTACAGGGCATACAGCATGGGGATTTTTGCAGACGATGGCTTATAAGCCTGTGCCGGTACAGGTGTCAGGTATTGGCTATTTCGATACGATCGGTTTGCCCGCTATCGATTATTTCCTGGCGGATCATTATACCGATCCGCCGGAAAATGATGCGTATTTTGTGGAAAAGCTTATTCGCCTGCCCCACAGCCACTTCTGCTTTATGTGGCATGACAATCCGCAGCAGCCGGCACCGGCTCCGTTCCAGAAGAACGGCTATGTGACCTTTGGCAGTTTCAATAATTTTTCGAAGGTGACAGATGAAATGCTGAAGCTGTGGGGGGAAATCCTAGCTGCTGTACCGGGTAGCAGGCTTTTCCTCAAGGCAGCAATCTTCAACAATGATTATGGCAGGAAGCTCGCGCTGGCGCGCATTGAGAGGGCGGGAATCCCCGCTGACCGGCTGATTTTAGGCGAGCAGGAAGCGAAGTACTTGCAGGCTTATGATGAAATGGATATTGCGCTCGATACGTATCCATATCCGGGGGGCGGTACGACCTGTGATGCGCTTTATATGGGCGTGCCAGTCATCACGCTGGTTGGTGAGCGCCATAATGCACGATTTGGTTACAGTTTGCTTATGAATGCAGGGCTTTCTGAGCTTTGTGCGTTCTCGCCGGAGGAATATGTCGAAAAGGCCGTGGCACTAGCCAACGACAAAGAGCGGCTGCGCGGCTATCATCAGTCGCTACGGCAGCAGCTTTTGGCGTCGCCAGTCATGCAGGCGGCAGATTATATGGGTGAAATCGAGCAAGCCTTTACGCGCATCCATTTGGATTGGCTCGAACGTGATTTTTCCCAGGAAGAACGCTGGGGATGCCAGTGTAAAGAAGAAAAAGAACTGGTTTTGGTGCAGGCGCGGCAGGATTTAGCCAAGGTAGTGGAAATCGCTGGCCGGATGACGGCCCGCTTCCCGGAAGACGCTGCCAAAGCTTGGACGGCTGGGGCCATGGCTTATGAAGCCCTGCATGATGATGCCAGGGCTTGCTGGTGGCTGCGGCAGGCAGCGCAGTATGATGCAGCGCATAACGTCGAGCTTTGGCGTACGCTTGCGGCTGTGGAAATGCGGCAGAAGCATTATTTGGCAGGTTATGATGCTGCCAAAAGGGCGGCTGAGGAACTGGCGCAGCAGCCGGGACAGGTTTCGCCGGAGTTTATGACAAGTCTTTTAGCCATTTGGGCCAATTGTGCGCTTCAGATTGGCAAGGCACAGGAGGCGGTGGCACTTTATCGGCAAGCAGCCGAGCTGGCGGTGGATTTCAAAGATCGCTGCCATATGTACAGTTCCTGGTTGCTGGCACAGCATAACCTGACACTAGGCGAAGAAGAATACGGTAAAGCACATCGTGATTATGATAAATTATTTGCAGCGGTGCATGTTGAGCCGCTTGCCAGGCGGCCACAGGGGCGGAAAATCCGTGTTGGCTATCTGTCACCCGACTTCCGGCAGCATGTGATGTTCTATTTTTATTATCAGTTGCTTGGTGCCCATGACGCAGACCAGTTTGAGCTTTATGCTTACAGTCTCAGTCCGGTACAGGATAATTACACGGAATTGGTCAGGAAGGTTGTGGAGCATTTCGTTGATATTTCGTCACTTTCTTATGTGGAGGCGGCTGCGCGTATCCGGCAGGATAAAATCGATATCCTGGTCGATTTGGGCGGCCATTGTGCTAATTCGGGGCTGCCAATCCTTGCCTGGCGGCCAGCACCAGTACAGATATCGGGGCTTGGCTATACGCACCAGACAGGGCTTTCCGCTGTGGATTATTTCCTGACGGATGGTTGGACGGATTCCGAAAACTCTCAGAAGGAGTGGCAAGATTATCACGAACAGCCGGTGAAGCTTACGAGCCAGTTCTGCTATACGGGACGCAGTGATTTGCCAGCTTCGCAGGGGGCACCCTGCCAGACGAATGGTTATATCACGTTTGGTGTTTTTAACCGCTATCTGAAGATTACCGATGAGATGCTGCTTTTATGGCGGGAAATCATGGCGCAGATTCCGGACAGCCGGCTGCTTTTGAAGAGTGAACTTTTTGGCGAGCCGGCGGCGCAGCTTATGGTGCAAAAACGGTTGCGCGAACTGGGACTGGAGGTCGACAGGATTACGCTGGAACCGGCAACGATGGATTATATGCAGCGGTATCTGGGGGTCGACATTGCGCTTGATACGTATCCATATCCGGGTGGTGGCACCACCTGTGATGCGCTCTATATGGGCGTTCCTGTGATATCGCTCTATGGTAAGCGGCGGGACACGCGCTTTGGCCTTACGCTGCTGCAAAATGCAGGGCTTGGTGAGCTGGCGGTCAAGACACCGGAGGAATACATTGTGCGGGCGGTATCACTGGCGCAGGATAAGGAGTTTTTGCAGGTGCTGCATCAAAACCTGCGGAATATGCTCCTGCAGTCGCCGCTGATGGATACGAGCCGCTATATGGCTGAGCTCGAAGCAATGTACCGGCAGATGCTGGAAAAGGTGGGAAGGACATGGACTTAGGAGAATTGGACAGTCGTTATGGTGCAGTGCTGGAATTATTGGAACAGGAGGCTCCCCAGCAGGCGCTTGACCGGCTGAACCGCCTGGTACAGGAAGAGGGCTATGCCTCCGACGAGGAATGGCGTGTCCTGCAATATTATAGCCGATGCTATTACAAGCTCTTCGACAAGCAGAAATGCCGCGAGTATTCGTGGGCAGCACTGCAGCATAGCGAGGGACAGCCGTTTCGTATCCAGCAGTTGGAATTCAGCGATTATCTTTTCATGCTGCATTATTATCCCGAAGTAACAGATCGGGAGATGCGTGATCTGCATTTTGCTTATGATCAGTTTACGCAGGCGGTGAAGCAGTATGCGCATAGTCTGGAACGCCATTGTCATGATAAATTGCGTATCGGTTATATAGCTGGTGAGTTTACCGATAATGTAGTCAGTTACTTTACGATACAGTTACTGCTGGCTTATGATCGCGAAGCGTTTGCTGTTTATTGTTACCAGCTGCACGCGGGGCGGGATTTGCTCAGTGATGATATCGAGCAGCATATTGCCGTTATGCGGCGCTATCCGCGCAACATGGAATACAGTCAGGTAGCACAGGATATCTATGAAGATGAAATCGATATCCTGTTTGATTTTGATGTGCATGCGTCGGGCGGACGAACGATGGCGGTTATGAGCTATCGTCCGGCACCTGTACAGGTGGCAGGCATTGGCTATATGAGCACCTCGGGTTCGTCGGCTGTGGACTATTTCCTCGGCGATCCGCATTGCGATCCAGAGGGATTGCATGATGCGGATTTCCGTGAGGAAATCTGGCGGCTGCCACATTCGCATTTCTGCTATACGCCGTCGGCGCGGGTGTTGGTCGTGAAGAAAGAATATGAAGTACATGCGCCGGTAGTTTTTGGCAGTTTCAATAATTTCCTGAAAATCAATGAGGCGATACTGGAGGATTGGTTAAAGATCATCCGGCAGGTGCCAGGCAGCCGTATCCTTATCAAGAATTCGAGCCATAAAACGAATGCGTTAAAAATAATCGGCCGTCAGCTTAACCGGATAGGGTTTAAACCGGAGGAATATATCCTCGAGGATGCGACCGGCGATTATCTTGCGCGCTATCTCGATGTGGATATCCTGCTTGATACGTATCCTTATACAGGGGGGGGCACAACCTGTGAGGCACTTTATATGGGTGTGCCGGTTATTGCGCGTTATGGCCGCCGTCATGGTGAGCGGTTTAGTT
Organism: Pseudoselenomonas caprae; assembly: GCF_008271345.1. NCBI lineage: Bacteria > Bacillati > Bacillota > Negativicutes > Selenomonadales > Selenomonadaceae > Pseudoselenomonas > Pseudoselenomonas caprae. The sequence continues at coordinate 45,391 of NZ_VTOZ01000011.1, read as the reverse complement.
ATAGCATCTTGCAGAATATCGGGCTGGGGGATCTGGCCTGTGCGACGCGTGAGGAGTATATCGCCAAGGCTGTGGCGCTGGCCAAGGACAAAGAGCTCTTGCATATCCTGCATCAGCAAATCCCTGTAATGATGCAGCATTCGCCTTTGATGGATGGTCCTGCTTATGTGCAGGCTGTGGAGGATATGTATCGTACCATTTGGGCCAGGTGGCAGCAAAAGCAGGAAGCAGCTGGCGTTACGCCGAATAAGTAAATAAGCCTTCCAGAGGGGAAGGCAAGAGTTAAAAGAAGAAGGAGAATTATACTATGGGTAAAGCAAACCGTAAGATGAATAAAAACAAGAAAAAAAAGGGACAGGAGATGCAGTCGGCTATGGTACAGAAACTGCGTGAGGAACTGGGCATGTTGTTTGCCGAAGAGAAATATAGTGATGTCATCAACAAGCTGGCTGAGCTCGTGCAGGCTGGCGACTATGATCCGGAGATGCTCTATGCAGGTGCATACAGCTACTTCATGATTGGTGATTATGAGCGTTCGGCAAGCATGGTGGAAAATGTATTGAACTTTGCACCAGGTCATTTGGCAGCACGTATTCTGCTTGCACGTATCTGCATCTTGGAGGATCGCACCGATGATAGTCTGGCGATTTTTGATTTCGTCCTTGAGCATGGTGAGGGCCAGCTCACGCAGGAACAGCGCGAGGATATGGAGGATATCCTTGATTACTATGGCCGCAATGAGGCAGATCATTTGAAGGCCGGGTTCCCGCATGTGGCGGCTTTCTTAGGCTTGACGCCAGCCGTAGTTCCGCAGGCGGCAGCTATCCCTGCAGAGCCAGCAGCGCCGGTCGTACCGCAGAATGTATCGCAGGAGACTCCAGTGGTGGCAGGTGCGCCAATGGACGAGCCAGTGAAGGCAGAGGAAAAAGCAGCTGAAGATGTGGAAGCAGAGATTCAGGCCGTGCTGAACAAGGATGCTTCACTTTGTGACAAGGTGCGTCTGTTGCAGGCCTTTGCTGGTGGTCATTTTACGGCAGGCGAATATGCAGCAGCAGCTAAGCTTTTAGAAGCTGCTCTTACTATCGATGGAAAGAATGCAAATGTCATCCGCAATCTGGCCGTACTGGCAAAACGCATGGGCAAGACGGACAAGGCCTTGGCGCTTGCCGCCAAATTGCCACAGACGGACTTTTTGTTGCTTGATTTCCTGCTGCAGAAATGAGCAGGGAGGCTGCGGTAGAAGTATGAATCTGACGGAAAACAGTAAAGTCTATATCATGTGTCCTGCACATGCCTATTCGGGCGGGCCGACGCTGCTGCATCAGCTTGCAGCGTGTCTGTTGGCTGATGGTGTGGATGCTGCTATGTATTATTGGCCGCTTACGGCAGAGAAGAAGGTTCATCCTGGTTATAAAAAATATAATTTGCCGTATACCGATGCTATCGATGACTGTCCGGATAATGTTCTGATTATCCCTGAGACCTTGTGCGGCTTTGTGCCGCAATCGCTGAAAATCCAGCGGGTTTTGTGGTGGCTCAGCGTCGATAATTGGTGGAAGCTGACCAATGAGTTCCTGCAGTATTATGAAGAACAGGCGAAAGCGTTTGATATAGAACCTTTGCCAAATGTCTGGGCGTTGAATGATGTCGGCCTTACCCATTGGGTGCAGTCTGAGTACGCGCAGCGGTTCTTGCGGCTAAATGGTGTACCAGCGGAAAAGATACTGCCTGTTGGGGATTATCTCGACGAGGCCTTTTTGCTGCGCAATGAAACTGTAACGAAAGAAAACCGGCAGGATGCTGTTGCCTTCAATCCCCGGAAGGGCCTGGATTTTACACGCAAACTCATGGAATATGCGCCAGATATTTCCTGGCGTCCCGTGCAGGATATGACGCCGGAGCAGGTGGAAGAATTCCTGCATACGGCGAAAGTCTATGTGGATTTTGGCAATCATCCGGGCAAGGACAGGATACCGCGCGAGGCCGTCCTGTCGGGGTGCTGCCTGATTACCGGCAGACGCGGTGCAGCAGCCAATGCGGTGGATATTCCTATTGCTGAAGATTTGAAATTTGCGGATACGGAGGAAAACATTCCGAATATCATAGCCAAAATCCGTGAACTGTTGGCAAATTACGAGCAGGAAGTCGGTCGCTATGCTGCCTATCGGCAGAAAATCAAGCAGGAACCAGAACTTTTTTGCCAGCAGGTGCGGGAAGCTTTGGGAATTAAACCAGCTCGGGAAGCGACGGAACTCATTATCTCGCATGAGCTGGGCGGTGGAACGGAGGTGTTTTTGCAGGAATACCTGAGGCAGGTATCCGTGGCAAAAAAAATGGTTTTGCGTCCAAGCCAGGCACCGCGAAGCCTTGCCGAATGGCAGGACTTGGTGCAACAAAACCATATCACGCAGATAACGGTCAATCATTTGCTCGGTTTTAGATTGTTTGAGATTATGGCGATTATAAGGAAGCTCGGCGTTCCCTATACGTTCTATGTGCATGACTATTTGTGTGTTTGTCCCAATTGGTCGCTGGATTGTCAGGCCGCCTATTGTCCTAATTATCGCAACCAGCCGTATTGTCAGGGGATTTTCCAAGAACTATCGGTACCAAATCTTGATTTGGAGCTTTTCCGGCAGAATTTCCGGGAGTTCCTGGCAGGGGCAGCTGAAGTGATTGCGCCGTCTGCCTATGCAGCCCAAGTGGTGAATCAATTCTATCCCGAAGTGAAGATTACGAGTCGTCCGCATAAATTGCAGCGCAATATCGAGCAGACATTTCAGCCGCAATTTGCGTATGCACCGGAGCTTACGTTGACTTTTTTGGGAAATTTATGTGCACAAAAAGGTGCGCGTTATATCCTGCAGTTAAATAGCTGGATTAAGCGGCGCAATCTGCCCGTAAGGCTGGTTGTCGTCGGTGAAGATATTCAGGATGTCGCTGGTGACCGTGAGGGCATAATCATTACTGGCAAATATAAATGCGAAAAAGTTTCGGATCTATTGGCCCAGCAGCAGACGGCGGCCGTGCTTATCCCCAGTGCTTTTCCGGAGACCTATTGCTATACGGCTAGTGAGGCAATTCTATCCGGCTATCCGGTAGTTACGATGAATTGGGGGGCGCAGGCACTTCGGGTACAGCGGGCTGATTGTGGCTGGGTAGTAAGCCGTGATACGCCAGACCGTGGTCAGCTTGCTTTGCAGCGCCTTGTCCGCCATTTGCTTACCCCGGCAGGCAGGCAGGATATTTTGCAAAAAGCGGCCAACACGAGGAATTTCTGCAATGGCATGGAATAAATGTGAGTCAAGGAAAAAGAGTGGAGTCATATGCAACAGAAACCGCTACTATCGATAATTGTGCCGATGTATAATCGGCGACAATATATCATGGAATGTGTAAACAGCATCCGGCAGCAGAATTTTGCCGATTGGGAACTCATATTGGTAGACGATGCTTCAACAGATGGAACACCGGCTTTGTGTAAGGCGGCGTTTTGCGGGGATAGACGCATCAAGGTCGTGATGCAGGCACAGAATCAAGGTGTCAGCGCTGCTCGCAATCGTGGCTTAGAGCTGGCACAGGGCGAGTATGTCACATTTGTTGACAGTGATGATTTTCTGCTGGCCGATGGCCTGCAGCATATGATGGGGATTGCGCTGGCGCATCAGCCGGATGTCATTTGGTCAATGGGACGCTACTATAAAAAGGCAGCACAGGAAGAATTGCTGCCGGCACCGGATGAGGCAGGCGACATGCAGGATTTAGCGGAACTCTCGCCGGATATCGGCGAACGTGTGCAGTTGGTTTATGCCAGTTCAGCTTGGATAGGGGCCGTATGGAACCGCATATATAGCCGGCAGTTCCTGAAGGAGAACCAGCTAAGATTTGAACTGCTGTCGGCTAATGAGGATACCTTGTTCAATTTCCTGTGCTTATTCCATGCCCGGAAATACATGGTCACGACAAAGCTCTATTATGTATATCGTCTATCGGATGATTCGATTTTGCGGCAAGATAAGTATCTAGACCATTTGACGCGTCATGTTCAGGATACATTCAAGCTATCGGCAATTTTATGGCGCAGCCTGCAGGCGATACCGTATTTCCAGCAGTATCCAAAGGCAGCAGATAAGGTGATGGAAAAGCTCTCAGGTTATATGCTGGAGATGCCGCAGCATTGGGGCTTTTATCCGACGCCGCCCGAGCATCGCCAAACGGTAGCCGACTGTGTAAGAGACGCGTTGACCGCTGATTTTGGTGATAAAGCATGGCTGGTGCAGTACCTTTATCGGCAATTTATGGAGAGTCAGGGAAGAGGCAGAACATGAGCGTAGTGATTACAATCCCCATTTATCGGGAGACTTTAAGCATAACTGAAAAAGTATCGTTGCAGCAGCTAAAGCGAATCTTGGGACATTACCCGTGCGTTTTTGTGGCGCCAGAATCACTGGAATTTGATTATGAAGGTTTAGAAGACGGCATTGTCGTGGAACGCTTTCCCGATCATTATTTCACGAGCATTACCAGCTATAGTCAATTGTTGCTCACGGAAAAGTACTATGCGCGGTTTGCAGCTTACGATTATCTGCTGATTTATCAGCTCGATGCGTTTGTCTTTTCGGACCGGCTGCAGGAGTTCTGTGATTTGGGCTATGACTATATTGGTGCGCCGATTGCGCCGTCGAATCCCATTTGGCATGCCATTGGTGCACGCGTGGGCAATGGCGGCCTGTCGTTGCGGAAAATTACGGCGGCAAGGCAGGCGCTCAAACGCTGGGAGCAGCTTCCTGTAGGGCGGCAGCAGATTTTCCAGGATGTTTTTTTGCAGGTCGAGGACTTGTTTTGGGGCTGGTGCGGGGTTCAGTCAGATTTTGATTTTCGGTGTGCGCCGATTGCGACTGCCTTGCAGTTTGCTGTGCAGGAAGAGGTACAGCGATGTTATCGGCGAATCGAGGCGGGAACTTTGCAGCCTTTTGGCTGTCATGGCTGGAATGAAAGCCATGTGGCGTTCTGGCAGCGGAAGATTGAAGCTTGCGGCTATGAACTTACGGGACATGCCTGTATAGACGGTAAGAGCCGTCGGCGGACAGATTTAGAGGCTTATTGGCAGAAACGCCAGTATATGGATATGGCAAGGCTTTGGGGGGCTTTGCGCCACGGAAAACATACGGAAATGATGCTATTGCTTATGACCTGGCTGGATCGCTATCCAGCTGGGGATAAGGCATGGATCGGCTATGGCGAAGAACTGCAATATTTCTGGCGCAGCTGCCGGCAACAGCGGCTCACGGAGCCAATGATGGTATTGGCTTGGGAGCGGTTGGAGCAGGTGCTCGATGAAGCAATACTTCGCAGTTTGCAGGCTGGTGAAGGGGAGAGAAATCTTCTCTGGCTGCTTGAAAGCCTGCGGCCGCTTATCGCTCAGTCCAAGACAGTGGCTGCTGAGCAGCTTTGTCAGCAGATTGAGGAAATCCGCTGGCAGGAGTGGGAGACTAAGGCAGAGTATGCAAATCCGGCGCCAGCTGCCAGCAAAAAACATCATATCGTAGCTATTGGCATGGTCAAGAATGAGATGGACATTATCGAGAGTTTTGTACGGCACACGCTTAGTTTTGCCGATGAACTATTGCTTATTGACCATCAGAGCTCAGATAAGACGTCTGAAATCCTGCGTTCCCTGCAACAGGAAGGTTTGCCGCTTACCGTACATACCTCGCAGCGGGTAGAATATGCCCAAGCAGAGATGACGACGGAACTCCTTTATGAAGCGATAAATGAGCATGGCGCAGATATTGTCATTCCCTTGGATGCGGATGAATTCCTTGTTGGTACTAAAGCTGGAAGAAGTGTGCGGGAATATCTGGAGGAGTTGGATACAGATTGCATCTACGAGTTGCCCTGGCGGCGGTATATTCCCTATCAGCCGGATGTAAAGCGTGAGGAGTTCATGTTGAAGCGCCCGGTATTAGGGAGTGTTTTCAGAGATGGGGGGAATAAATGCATCATTGGTGTTAGAGCAGTCATCGAGAATAAGCTTCAATTGGTGCAGGGGAATCATTATCTGTATTATGTTCGCGATGGGCAGCGGTTGGGAATGGAGATGCTGGATTGCCAAACGCTGGAAATAGCTCATTTTTATTGGCGGAGCTCGGAGCAATTCCAAACGAAGATTGCTGTTGCCTGGCCGATGCTGGTGTCGAAGTATTCGTTGGCAGCCATAGGTGGTGGCGGTTATCGTCTTTTCCATCAGCGGATTTTGCAAGGGGAAGAAATCAATCCATTGGAATTCCTTCAGCAGGCCAGCTTGATGGATTTGCGGCCATTGGTGCAGCCCCAGACGCTTCGCTACAGTCAGCAAACTACACAGGATCCGATGGTCAACCTGATGCAGGCAAGTGTCTTGCTGGCTGAGCGAATGAAGGAACAGCAGATATTGGCAAAAAAAATATTAGTCACGACGGTCGTACCGTATCAAGGGAATTGGGCAGAATTCGCTATGTGTCTGCAACTAGTAGCAAAACAGGAGTATCCGTGGCAGCAAATCCTTATTCCTTGCATAAAAGCAGCGGACAACGAGGTACTGAGGAAACTCAGGGAGCTTTGCGAAACTAACCTGCCGCGGCAGGCCGCGTGGCAAATCATCACGGAGTCGCAAAACGGGGATGTATTTGCACAGCTTTCCGCAACTGCCAAGGGCGATTTTATCCATTGGCAGTTGCCAGGGATAGAAATGACGGATAATTTCATCACACGTATGGTGGCAGGTATTGCGGAGCAGAATATCCCCATCAGCTTGCTGGTATCAGATGGGCCAGAGGATTATTGCAATGAGCTTCCGTATATCACGATTCATCCGCAAGACAATACGCAGGTTATGTACGCTGAGGATCTCTGGCAGTGGCTGCTCGAAATCGGCAAATATCCAGCTGGTGGCTTGACTGGTACCTTGATGGGCCGGCAGTTGCTGGATGCGTGTGGTTGGCTGCGGCAAGCTTTTTTACAGCCGGAGGGATATTTCATGCCCTTCATGGCTTGGAAAATCTTATTGGCAGCTGGTGCTGGGCAATTGGTTGGCATGATAACTGAGTGTTATGTGTGGCCACAAGGAAAAGACTTGCCGTTAGAAAAGCTCGTTTTGCATCAGCTGGAGTGGTATGAACTGCTGCAGCAGGCAAAAAATGATTGGCCGGTGGAGTCTTGGAAGGAGGCTGTCAGTCACTATTGCCAGAATGGTGAGCGTTTGCTGTCACGGGCTATTGCCGAGGGGATAGATACTGCAGCACCGCTTTGGCAGCATTATCAGCAAACGTTGCTGCAGATCTTATGATGAAGGGAAGCTAATATGGTTAACATATCTGTAATTGTGCCGATTTATAACAAGGTCCAATATCTGCAGCGGGCTATTGACAGTATACTGGCGCAGACTATGCAGAATTTGGAAATCTTGCTCATTGACGATTGCTCTACCGATGGCAGCTATGAATTGTGCCAGTCTTTGTATGGGCAGCATAAGCGGGTGCATTTGTGGCAAAATGCGGAAAACATGGGCGCTAGTGTTACGCGCAATGCAGGTATTGAAGCAGCGTGTGGCCGGTTTATCGCTTTTGTTGATGCCGATGATGTGCTGTACCCTGATTATTTGAAGCGGATGTATCATATGGCACTGCGGGAAAATGCCGATATCGTAGCGGAGGGCAGCGTAGAAACCACGGAGCCTTTAGGACTGGAGATTCCATTGGCCCAGCGTGCCGAATATGTCTGGCAAGGCAAGTATAGGACAGCCTGTTACCAGAAGTTGTTTTCACGTGAGTTGATTTTACGTAGCAATATCCGGTTTCATCCCATCGTATTCCTTGAGGATGTTTTGTTTTCTATCGAAGCGCTATTGGCAGCGAAACGGTTTGCTTTACTGCCGGATACGTTGTATGAAATTATTGAGACCCCGGAATCCATCACGCGTGGGGATTTGTTGGCGAAAGCTCCACAATATATGGATTCCGTGGTAAAAGCTATCCGTTTTCTGTCTGATTATATGGAGTCCATTCCTGATTTAGCGGCAGATAAGGGAAGTAAACAGATATTATTCGTATTTATCATGCAGTTATCGTTATTGTCGCATTTTTATGATTTGACCAAACAGCATTCCTTGGAAGCAATCAATGAGCAGATACGGCCGGTTATGGAAAAAGAATTTGGTGTGAACTATCAATATGTGACGTTGCTGCTGGACTGGTGTATGAATAAGAACAGGAAGGAGCAAGAATAATGGAGATGTTTCCGTATCCCATCCAGTATTTCCCTTGCCGCAAATATTCGGAAAAGCAGCAGGAGTTGATGGAAGAAAACAATCGTATATTTTTTAATGAAATGCATGTTCATATGGGAGCTGTAGCTGGCGATACGGGCATTGACGGGCTGAAGCTGGATTTCCGCAATGGGCTTCGCTTGCAGGTCCCCGCAGGGGATTATCATGTGCGGATAGCAGATGCCGAAACTGGCACGGTGTATTTTGATGAAGATGCAGCCGAAGTCATCCTGGTATCGGAGGAAAAATATTATATCCCGTGGTTTATCGAGGTCTTTAACGCGGGGCAGAAGGTGTTTGAGCATTGCTTTGATCCGACAGGGCAGCGTATCCATATTGGCGTTGTCAGTACGGCTATGGGCGACACGATTGCCTTCTTGCCTGCGGCTGTTATGTTTGCCAAGCAGCATCAAGCGAAAATCTCGATTGATGTCCGTGAAAAGTGGCGGGAGTTTATCCAGTGTGCCTATCCGGAGATTGAGCAATGCGAGAAAATTCCCGAGGATACTTATGCGGTTTTCTGGCTGGTAATCGGTTTTGATGATCCGCATTTTATCCCGACGGATGGACGGCGGATTCCGATGCGGGCATCGGCGCAGTATATTCTCGGACAGGATTGTATCGCACCGCGTATTCCCTGGAAACCGCGTAAACTGCGGATAATCGCAGAACCTTATGTGTGCATTGGCGTACAGGCTTCGGGCGTAGCTAAGACCTGGCAGTGGCCAAATGGCTGGGACGAAATCGTGGCGTATCTGAAACAACTCGGCTATCGGGTGCTGTGCATTGATCGCGACAGGGTCGTAAGTGACCAAGGCATTACTGTAAAGATGCCAGCGGGCGCCGAGGACTTTACGGGCAATATTCCACTGGCTGAGCGGGCTGATATGCTGGCGTATGCCGATTTTTTCATCGGTCTTGGCAGTGGCCTTTCGTGGCTGGCCTGGATGGCGGGGTGTCCTGTTATCATGCTGGCGGGATTTTCGGCAGTTTGGTATGAATTCCCGGAGGTTTATCGGGTCATGAATCCCCGCGTATGCAATGGCTGTTTCAATGATGTCCGTGTTCATTTCTTGCGGAAAATTTGCCCGTATCATGAGCAGAAGAGTCCGCATTATCTGGAGTGCCAGCGTCAGATCGCACCGGCGATGGTGAAAAAAGTTATCGATCGTTGCCGGCAGGAGCATAAGAAGGAGTTGCTGCAATGAGAGAACATGCTTTGTCTTTAGCTGGGGAACAGCTAGTGCAACTGGCCATGGATGTGCATCAGCTTCCTGTCGCGAAGCTCAAAGCGCTGATGGAGCCGGCTTTTGAGCAGGCAGGTCTGCGCAAACAGCAGGCTGGGGCAGTGAAGTCAATATTGGTGTTGTTATTCGATGCGGTAGGCGATACGGTGCTAACGACAGGCTTTATGCGGGAGCTGCGGCGCGCTTATCCCCAGGCGTATATTGCTGTGCTGGTGCGGCCTGGTGTGGCGGAGCTTTGGGAATTCTGTCCGTATATCAATGAACGTATTTTGTATGATGAGCGCCGCTTTCAAGAGAATCAGCGGAAAGCTTGGCAGGAGCTAGTGGCACTTGCAGAGGAACATCTTTGGCCAAAGCAGTTCGATTTATGTATCTCAAAGCTTTGGGGCTGGGCGCAGCTGCGCAATGAAATCCGTCTGGTGGAATACTTAAGTGGCGCCAAAGAACGCGTGGATTTCAGCAATACAGTGTTCAATGTCTATGGAAACTTCGAAGCTAGGCCCGACTTTGCCGAGGAGTTGCTGACAAAATCACTCGTTAGTCCGCCAGAATACCTGCATGAGGCCGAGCGCATTTTTTATGTGCTGGAAGCCCTTGGGACTAAGCCTGGCGATACCAGCATGGAGCTTTGGTATGGTGCGGCGGATAGCCTGCGGGCCAAGGCATTGTTGGGCTGGGAGCAGACGGCGGACGCTATCTATATTGCCGTAGGCCTCGGTGCGGGAACGCCAAACCGCAAATATCCGCCAGAGCTTTTGGCACGTGCGTTAAATGAGCTTGAGGGACGCTATCCTGCTTTGTGTTTCGTGTTGATTGGCGGGTCGGCGGAACAGCAGGCGGCTGAGCAGTTGAAAAAGGCCTTGCCGCAGAGGCATGTGGTAAATCTTGCGGGCCGGACAAGCCTTCGGGAAACGGGCGCGGTACTCGACCTGTGTGCCATGTATATCGGCAATGACACGGGGACCATGCATATGGCGGCAGCTTTGCAGAAACCGGTACTGGCCTTTTTCCGCGATCCGTTGGACAAGGATGATTTTCTGCCAGGGGTATTTAGCGGCTTTTATCGCTTTGCGCCGTGGCAGGTCCCTTATATCGCCCTGCGCCCGGATAAGGCAATTGGGGGTTGCAAAGAGGAAATCATCTATGGTGGTTGCTGTGGCAAGGCCGCGCATTGCATTGCGACTATCCCGCCCGAAGAAGTCGTGAAGGCATTTACTATGTTGATAAATAATTGTTGAGGTATGAAAATGAAGTGTCCTAGTATTTCGGTCATTGTGCCTGTATATAATTGCGAACGGTACATACAGGCATGCCTGCAAAGCCTGCTGGCACAGACGTTGCAGAATTTTGAACTCATCGTTGTCGATGATGCGTCGACAGACCGCAGCGGGGAAATCTGCGCGGCTATGGCGACGACTGACAGCCGTATAAGGCTTGTGCAGCTGCAAGAGAACTCCGGGGCCGGTATGGCACGCAATCGGGGAATGGAGACCGCCACAGGGCGCTTCTTGACGTTTGTGGATGGCGATGACGTTGTTGAACCAGAATATTTGAAGACACTATACGCGCAAGCAATACTGCATAATGCAGATGTGGTTTCAGGTGGTAGTCAGGAGTATCGCTTGCAGAAGGATGGCTCATACCTCTTGTATGATTTAGTACGGTTGACAGATTCGGTATGGATTATGCCAGAAAATGTTTTGTTGCGTATTGAGGCAATGCTGGAAAATCGAACTAATGTTGCGTCATGGGGCAAGCTTTATCGGCGGGAGCTTATCGAAAAATATCAACTGCACTTTGATGATATGCCAAACTTTGAAGACTGTCTGTTTAATTTTCTATGCCTTTATTATGCCAAACGCTATGTGTTTATTTCCGCCACGGACTATCACTATCATGTGCGGGAGCAGTCGTTGTCACGCGGACAGGATTTGTCTAAGATAAAGCAGTACTGGCTGTCGGGGATAAAGACATTATTGGCCTGCGAGCAATGGATGGCAGGGATGGAGCTTTTCCAGCAGAATCCGGAGCTCAAGCAGCGGATAAAAGCTTATTTTTTCGGCATATTCCTAAAGCGGCATATGCTGCCTGTCTCTAAGTGCTATTCCTTGGAACAAATCAATCAGGAAATCGGTCCATACTGTCAGGAATACTTTAAGGAACAGCAGGACTTTGTGATGTTGTTGCTGGATTATTGTGTGATGCAACAATATCAGCTTAAGGATGAAGAAGAATGAAACCAATCGTGTTTTTTAGTGCTGCGCAAAATGAAATGAATGAATACCATCAGGCGCTGTTAGTCCGGCTGATGGAAAAGGCCGGCGAAGTCAAAGGGGAGACTGGCATCCTCGGGCTTAAACTTGACTTTAATTTTGGACTGCGTCTTGAAGTACCGGCTGGGGATTTTGCCGTCCGCGTGAGCGACAGCGAAAGCGGCCAGGTGTATTTTGAGGGAGAGGTCAGCAATCAGTTGCTTGCTTCTATGGAAAAATACTATATTCCCTGGCAGGTGGAGGTCTATCAAAAGGGCAGCATGGTATTTGCGCATCGAATGGATGTAACGGAGCAAACCGTGTATCTTTATCTTGGCAATGCTTTGGGCGATATGTTAGCGGTTATGCCTTATGTCTTGGCTTTGCAGGAGAAGTATCACTGCCGGATTGTCTGTGAGCGGCAGGAAAATTTCGCGCCGCTGTTTGACGCTTGCTGGCCGCAATTTCCTATGGTGGAGGAGCTGCCAGAGGATGCCTATGCGGCCTTTGTGCTTGGAATTTTCCAAGATGCGCCAATCTTATCGCCAACCGATGCGCGCTCGGTGCCGCTCACGCAGCTTGGCGGTGTTCTATTGCATCTGTCGGTTGTGCCAAGGAAGTTGCAGCTTACGGCTGCGGGGCGGAATCCCTTAATAGAAGAGCCTTATGTATGTATTGCTACCCAGGCTTCGGGGGTCAATAAGTGCTGGCATTATCCGCAGGGCTGGGAAATCATCATCAAGCGGCTGAAACAGGCAGGCTATCGCGTGCTTTGCATCGATGGCGATCGGGAACTGCGACAGGGGAGTTATCATGTGGGGATTCCTAAAGGGGCCGAAGATTATACGGGACGGCGGCCGCTGGATGAACGCCTGGCATTGCTCAATGGGGCGGCCTGCTTCATTGGGGTGTCGAGCGGGCTTTCCTGGCTAGCCTATGCGGCAGGGACGCCGGTGGTGATGATCAGCGGCTTTACCCTGCCGTCAAATGAATTCTTTACGCCGTATCGGGTCATCAACTATCAGGTCTGTCATGGCTGCCATAATGACTTGCGCGTTGACGATAAGAATTATTTTTGCCCGTATCATCAGGGCACGGAACGGGAAATGGAATGTTCCATGGAGATAACCGCAGAACAAGTTTGGCAGCAGGTACAGAGGTGCCTGCTGGTTGGAGAATAATGTTATGAGAAAAACGAGCATTATAATACTTAGCTATAATACGCTTTCGTATACGCAGTTTTGTATCGAAAGTATTCGCGCTTATACGAGAAAAAATAGCTATGAGATTATCGTGGTAGATAATGCTTCTACGGATGGTTCGTTGGAATGGCTCAAGGAGCAGCATGAAATAAAGCTCATCGCTAATCCGGAAAATGTTGGCTTTCCAGCCGGCTGCAATCAAGGCATGAAGGCCGCCGCGCCAGGAAATGATTTATTGCTGCTCAACAGCGATACGATTGTGACGCCACACTGGCTGGATAATCTGCAGCAGGCACTTTACAGCGGGAAAGATATCGGCGCGGTCAGCTGCGTGACCAATAACTGCAGCAATGGCCAGTCGATTGCGGTGGATTACCAGACCGTAGAGGAACTGCAGCAGTTTGCAACAGGATACAACCACAGCGATGCGCAGAAGTGGTACAGCTGGCCAACATTGGTTGGTTTTTGCTTCCTGTTGAAACGCGTAGTATACGATAAGATTGGCGGTATGGACGAGCGTTACTCGCCGGGAAATTACGAGGATGATGACTATTCGTATACAATCCGTCAGGCAGGTTACCGGCTGCTTTTGTGCGCCGATACGTTTATCCATCATTTCGGCAGTGCCTCATTCAAGCAGGCACTAGATTCTGAGCAAGCCAAGGCCAGAAAGGAACGCTTTGCCAGAATCCTAGAGGAAAACGAAGCAAAATTCATGCAGAAATGGCAGGTATCGCCAGACCATAAAGTATTCCATGGGATTACGGATGTGCTGCAGCCAGAGGATGCAGGCAAGCATGTTCTGCTGGTACGCTGCAGTGTGGGTCTCGATTTGTGCAATTTGAAGCGCAAATATCCGCAGCTGCACCTTTCTGGAGTGGTACTAAATGTTGCGGATAAGGCGAACGCCGTGCAGGATTTTCCTATCCGCTATGTGTCCCAATGGGGAAACATCAGTGCTGCGATTCCCGCAAGGCAGGATATTATCCTGGTACTGGGCAATGTGCGGACGATTCCGGACAGCAAGCGGGTACTTTTAAAACTCGCCCGACGCTTAAAACCGTTGGGGAAACTCTATTATTATGATGAGCAGCATTCGTATTGTGAGCAGCGCAATGTAGAGACCGTTTGAATACAGGGATGGTGATAGATATGCGGGCGATTGAGGATATACAGCAGGGCATCGCGGTTTATGAAGAACAGATAAAGCAAACGAAGGAATTTAATACGCATGATTTTATCCAGTATATGGAGCCGTATTTTGTGCGGCATGGGTATCGTACGGCAATGCCAGAATCGCCGCGGAACATCCTGATCATCCATGATGCGGGCGTGGGGGATTTCATCAATTTGTCGCCATGTCTGCGGGCTATCCGCCAGCATTATCCATTGGCACATATCGTGCTGGTGCTTTTTCCGCGGGCTTTAGCTTTGGCTGAGGCCTGTCCGTATGTGGATGAGGTCATACCGAATCTGCGTCAATGCGATTGGAATGATTTCCTATCGCTTTATGAATGGAATCAGGGATTTTGTGCAAAGCTTCTGCCCTATCATTTTGATTTGGCCTTTGTATTCCCACATTATGGCAGTGCGGTGCAGCTCGCGTATCTGAGTGGAGCTAAGGAGCGTGTAGCATATGATATCAGCCGTGTGCAGAAGTCAACATTTTGGCATGGTGTTATACCGTATGATGTGGTGGAGCCGTTCATCAATCGGCCCGTATCCTATCAGGAAAAAAATAGCCATTCCTGTGAACGGTATTTAGGCGTATTGGATGGAGCGTGGGGGGAAAGGGTAAACGATAGAAGTCTGGAAATATGGTGCCAGCCAGCGGACTTGGCGAAGGCAAAAGCTGTATTGGCTGACTGGATACAGGCGGCAACACCTCTTTATGCTGTAATCATGGGCGGACAGGGAGCATTTAATCACTGGCCGCCAGAAAAATATGCCGAACTTGTGGTGTGGCTGCTGCATGATTATCCGGCAATGCGTTTTGTATTGTTGGGCGGTGGTGCAGCGGATGAGCAGGAAGTGTCACGTTTCCTGACAGCGTATCGCGCTTTAGAAGGCGACGAGACAAAACTTAGAAATTTTGTGAGTTGCCTTACCTATTGTGAGAGCGCTGCGGTGATGGATTACTGTGAGGCTTATATTGGTAACGATACGGGGAATATGCATATGGCTGCGGCGTTGGATAAGCCCGTGCTGATGCCGTGTTGCTATCCAGCGGAATTTCCGATTGGTCCTGATGATGTGTCAGCAGTTTTTTATCCTTGGCAGGTACCGGCCGTATTCGTCCAGCCAGCAAATGCTTTGCCAGAATGCAGGCCAAAGCGTTCAGAGCATGGCTGCTGCTCTTTGTATGAGGCGCATTGTATTTGTCAGGTCGAAGTAAGAGCTATGCGCCAAGGTTTTGAAATCTTGCGTGAGCGGTGCCAGCGGGGAGAGAATAGTTTGTTGTGTATCAATCAGGAGCAGGTGCTATGAGTCATAAGAAGTTAGTAGCAGTAGTGATTCCGGTTTATAAAGCGGAACTTACGCTTACAGACGTTGTAGCTATGCGGCAGCTGCGCAAAGTGCTGGGGCATTATCCACTGTACTTTATCCATCCGGAATCCCTGCAGCTAGCTTATGGAGAATTAGAAACAGGAATCGGTAAAGAAGCCTTTGCGGATATTTATTTCCAGAGCGTTACCGGCTATAGCGCCCTAATGCTCTCAGCAGAGTTTTATGACCGCTTTGCTGCTTATGAATATGTGCTGATCTACCAGCTCGATGCCTTCGTATTTTCTGACCGTTTGGCAGAGTTCTGTCAAATGGGCTATGACTATATCGGTGCACCGGTGCGGCGGCTGACACCGCTATGGCATGCAATCGGTGCGCGCGTAGGCAATGGTGGGTTTTCCTTGCGGCGCGTAGCGGCTTGCCGGGCAATGGTTCCCGTATGGCAAAGGTTGCAGGCCGAAGATCACCCTTGGAGCGGGGAACTTCTCGATTGTGAAGATGCGTTTTGGGGTTATTGCGGGAAAAATCCGCAGTTGGATTTTACGGTGCCGGATGTGAAAACGGCCTTGGAATTTGCGGTGCAGGAAAATGTCCAGCATGCCTATCCGCGCATGCTGGCTGGTTGGCGGCCATTCGGCGCGCATGGCTGGAATAAGATGGATGCAGCCTTTTGGGAGCGTATCCTTGCGCGTGAGGGCTATCCTTTGAAGGGGCTTATCAGTAATGATTTTGGCCGCAGGGGGGTCCTGCAGAAATGGCAGGTGCATCAGCAGGTCAATCTGCCTAGGGTCTATGGCTGCTGGCAGCGGGAGGACTTCCGCGGAGCGCTGGACTTAATGCTTGACTATCTGCAGCAGTATGACGAAGGGCATAAGACCTGGCAGCAACAGACGTATGATTTATTCCAGCTGTGGCATATGGCAGAAGGAAGCCGCGGTCGGGCGGGGATTATCAGTGACTTATTCCAGCAGACTATTGAGGAGGCCATAAGGCGCACCATTGCGGCTGGGAACTTCACGCCACTTCAGCTCTGGTGGAGCGACCGGCTGGTAAAGCGGTTGGCTGCACAGCAAAAGCATCGCGACGGTACCGCCTTGCGGGAAATGCTGTTGTTAGGCCATGAGGCCGAGCGCCGGGCAGGATTGTAATTAAGGAGTTGATGACAGTGAAGGCACGCATAATCTTATGGGATATGGACGGCAACGGGGAAAAGTGGTTTGAAGAAAATATTCAGGCAGAACGCGTAGAACTGGTGCAACGAATACCTTCTGGTGAGAATAATATTCAACTTAGTGATGATATCGATTTGTTGTTGATTGCTAGCAGAGTCATAGACAGCAATATCGTAAAGCTGTTGGATAATGTTGGTTTCCACAGTGATAGAGTGGTATTCATTTATGAGATGATTAGTTGGTATGAGAAGTTTGATTTAGCGGTATTCTTGCTCAAGGATAATCCTGGTGGCATGAGGCGGTTGCTTTTTTGGTATCATGAATGCAGTGCTAAGGATTATTGCAGTTGTAAGGCCGAAGAGCTTACTTTTATAGCTTCGGTGGATGATAAGGTAATCATGCCGACAATGATGCGTGATGGGCAGGTTTGGTCGGCGGATGAAATGCATTTGTTTTATAAACTGGCCCATGAATATTATGCACTTCGCGATGATACGCCAGGCTATTTCCTCGATTTAGGAGCCAATATTGGCACGACGAGTATATATTTCCGCAAAAAGATTGATACGAACGTTGAGATAATCGCATTTGAGCCGGACGAGCGCAACAATAAGCTGCTGCAGATTAATATGCTGCTGAATGGTTTGGTAGGTGAGGCCTATGTTGAGGCCTATGGTTTATCCGATCGACGGGAAAACAAGGAACTCTACTATGATGAAAACAACCCAGGTGGAACGAGCTTGGTTCGAAATAGCGGTGGCACGGCCACAGAGGTGCCGTTGATTTCGTTGGATGAATACTTTGAGGAAAGCGGCCTCGATGATGCTAAAATCAAGTATATATGGATTGATACGGAAGGTTTTGAGCCCTTTGTCGTGGGCGGTGCAATGAACATCCTGAAGAAGCGGGCTATTCCGTTGTACATGGAATTCAATCCCTATTGGTGGAATAAACAGGGGCTTTTGCAGACTATGGTGGACCATCTGCGTGAGGCAGGATATACAAAGTACATCCTGATTCAAGAGTATATGGAGGGAAGAGAGGCGATTTGGCCTGTTGATTCACTCGTAGCTTTTAAGGATGTTGGCCCCAATCGCCTGTGGGATATTTTCTTGATAAAGGGCGAGATATAAGGAGTATAGGAACAATGATTGATGTTTGCTATGCGATAGCGGATGAAAAGGGGACCTACAGCAAGTTCCTCGGAACGTCGCTATGGTCGCTTTGCCAGCAGCATGCAGCGAAGGATCTGCATATCCATATATTGCATGATGGGACGCTGCGGGAAAAAGAAGAGCAGCGGTTTCGTCAGGCGGCGATGCACTTTGGCCAGCAGCTTTCATTTTATAACGTAGAAGTGCTCGCGGCGGCAGAGCTGGATTATTTGCGGCAGGAATTGCCACAGGCTGGATCGTCACGCTATACCTATGCGGCATTTTACCGCCTGCTGGCGGCACGGTTATTGCCGCCAGCAGTGTCGCGGTTTATTTATTTTGATGCCGATACCGTAATTCATATGGATATCGCTGGTTTGTGGCAGGAGAGCCTGGAGGAATATCCGCTGGCTGCGGTAGCAGAGTATGATGAGGCAGGAGATCCGGCGGATAATCCGATGGTGGCAGCAGGCTGGCTGGATGGCCGTGATTATTTTAACTCCGGGGTATTGCTTGTAGACCGTGAGAAGTTTTTGGCGCAGGGCGATATCCTGCGGGCAGGCATCAAGCGGTTAAAACAGCTCGAAGGATTTGTGTTTTACGATCAGGATATCCTCAATGCATATTTTGCTAACGGCTATAAACATTTGAATATTGCCTATAATGCGTTTGTGCCAGCTTTGCAGTTTCGTAAAATCCAGCAGTTGGTACCCGCAGTTTATCATTATGATGCGGGAAGTCTCGGTTTGCGGGAAGACGACGTCTATGATCGGCTATTCTATACGATGTTTTCCCAGACGCCATGGTGCGACGAAGACTTCCTCTATCGCTGTTTTGCGCAGATGGAGCGGCAACATGATATCAATCTGGAGCTGGCGCGGCAGGTATTCAGCGTTGCCAGTCAAAGGCAGCGGATATTTTGCGCCAATGAAGCCTCACAGAAAGCGATTCAGGAACTTTTCAATTTGGGAGGGAAGGATCGTTACCTTACGATGCGCAGTGATATGGATTGGGCGGGACGCCTGTGCCAATATGAGCGCGTAAGTCCTGCGGGACGCAGGCTCTACATCTTGTTTTCGGGACAGTATGAGAAAATAAAGCAGGAACTTTTAGCGGCAGGTTGGCAGGAGGGGCAGGACTTTATGGATGGCTGGCTGCTTCTGCCGGAGAAATACAGCGGTCACCTTTTCCGCTCACCGGCATTGATTCGCAATCTATAATGAGGAATAGACAGAGGAAAGGAAGGTCATGATGCAGATAGCGGTAATCTCGATGGTACGCAACGAAGCGGACATCATCGAAAGCTTTGTGCGCCATGCCGCAAGTTTGGCAGATAAAATCTATATCGTCGAACATGCGAGTACGGATGAGACGGCAGTCATCCTAAAAAAGCTGGCGGCGGAGGGGCTGTCGTTAGAGGTACGGCAGTATGCCGGTGCAGCCCAGACCCAGGCGGAAATCATGACGGATCTTATGCAGACGGCATTTGCGGCAGGGGCTGATTTTGTCCTGCCGCTTGATGCCGATGAATTCCTGCTGCCGGATGGGGAGCAGGATATGGGCTGGTGCCGTGAAGCCCTGCTATCGGTCTGCACGCCCGCTGCTGTTTATCAACTGCCATGGGTGACCTACCAGACACGAGAAGAATATCACGGGCAGCAGTTTATCCTGGCCCAGGAAAGCCAGCGGGAAAGCCAGCCCGAAGAACTGGGGAAACTTCTCCTGGGCCGTGAGGCATGGGAAAAGACAGGCTTTCGTTTGAGCCAGGGAAATCATCATGCCCTGCTGCCGGCAGAAAATGGCGTGCAGCGGTTGGCGCCTTTGCCGCTAACTGGCGTGCATCTGGCCCATTTCCCCTGGCGCAGCAGCAATCAGGCCGCGTCAAAAGCCGCGGTGGGGTGGCTGGCCAATGTGGCCAAATACTCACGGCAGACGAACCTGGCCAATCATTGGCGGCAGGGGTTCTATCGGCTGCTGGCAGGCGAGAAAACGATTCGCCCGCTGTTAAAACATGGTCAGCCGGCGCGGATTGCCCCCTCTTGCAAGGCACGGCAGATCGTGTATACGAAAGCACAGCGCGGTGAAGTGGTATTACTGCGCAATGTCTTGCTGGCGGCTGAACAGCTGGCCAATGCTTATAGCGAGCAGCAGGCTGCCAGCGAACAGCATAAGGTATCGATTTTGCTGCCCTATCTTGGGGAGCCGCAGGCCTTCCAACAGTCCTTTGCCAGTGTGGTGGAGGAGGATTATCCGCAGGTGAACCTTATCGTATTCCCGTTGGGCGAGGCAGTCAGCCATGACGAGTGGCTACTGGAATTTTTGCAAGAGCAGTCCGAAAAGACGGCAAAAGATATTGTCTATCTGCAGGAGCAGGGCGATATCCTCTGGCAGGATTTAGCGGAGTCCGCGGATGGCGAATTCATTCAATGGGTATTTCCTGGCGATGTCCTGACAAAGCATAAATTACAGCCGATGGTTACAACGCTTACGCGTCATGGCAATATCGATTTCGTGCTGACGAACAGCATGGATTATCCCGCTTTGCAACCGGCAAAAGAGCGGGGAACGCTGGTGGATTTGCAGCTGCCGGACGGTTTTGCCATTGGCGATGGCAATGTCTATCGGCAATATCTGCAAGAGCACCAGGCACTGTTGACGGGCGGTTTGTCCGCGCCTTTGTTCCGGCGGCAGACGATGCAGCGGTGCGATTTTGGCCGGAAATTCCTGCAGGACGGAGAGCCGCAATGGCAGGCGTTTTGGCAGAGTGTGCTGCAGGATGCCATCATTGGCGCGATGGATACTTCGTTGGTGGAGATGCATAGTCAGCTGTAGAGAGGAGTTTGCAGGATGCACTTATGGCCGGTATTGTATTTCTATTCGGGCGTGAAGGATTTCACGGCCGAAGACAGCGGTATTTTCGTTCGTTATGATGAGCTTGCGGGGATGGTTAAGGGCGACACGGGCATTGAAGGACTAAAACTCGATTTCAATGCCGGTGTGAGGGTGGCAGTTCCTGCTGGCGATTGGCAGGTCAGGATTACCGATGCGGACAGCGGGCAGGTGTTTTTCGATGGCCAAGTATCGGAAACGGTACTTATTTCGATGGAGCAGTATTTCATTCGCTGGCAGATTGAGGTGAAAAAGGCAGGGAAGCTGGTCTTTGCGCATACCTATGATGCGGCAGGGCAGACGGTTTGCTTTGTTTTAGAAGGCGATGTGCTCGGCGACATCATTATGCTGCTGCCCTATATCCGGGCCTTTGTGAAGAAATGGAAGTGCCGCGGTGTAATCCTTGATAAACCGGTATTCCGTGAAATCCTGGCCAATTACTTTCCTGAGTTTACCGTGGTGGAAGAATTCCCCGAAGATGCCTATGCGACCTATCATATCGGTGCCTTTCAGACACCGCCGTTTTTGATGCCGGACGACAGCCGGGCTTTGCCGGCTGCGTATATCGGCCAGCAGCTGCTGGGACTTCAGAAAGCGGCCGAAGAAGTTCTCTATCAGCCGACCAAGCCGCGGGGAGTACAGGAACCCTATGTCTGCATTGCCGTGCAGGCCTCGGGGGCACGCAAATGCTGGCTGCATCCGCAGGGATGGGCCGAGGTCGTTGCTTATCTGAAACAGCTGGGATATCGTGTCATCTGCATCGATCGTGAGCGGGTTACCCATACGGATGGCATGACCATCGAGATGCCGGCAGGGGCCGAGGATATGTCTGGGGCTTACACGTTGATGGATCGCGTCAATATGCTGGCCTATGCAGACTTTTTTATTGGCCTATCAAGTGGCCTGTCGTGGCTGGCCCATGCAGCTGGGTGCCCAGTGGTGTTGATTGGCGGCATATCGCTGCCCTATTCGGAATTCGATACGCCCTATCGGGTGCAGAATCGGCAGGTTTGCCATGGCTGTTATAACGATTTGCGCGTGGACTGGCGGGAGGATAAATGTCCCTACCATAAGGGAACCGCGCGGGAATACGAATGCTCGAAGAAAATCACGCCCCAGATGGTTATCGGGACAATCGAGCGATTCTGTAAGGATATGCGGGGAAAGCAGGAGTGAGTTATGGCTGGGAAAAGACGAGGGATTTACAGTATTGCCCCCAATAATGGCTGGAACGATCAGCAGCTGACGAAGAACTGCGGGATTGTGCCATATCTATTTCACAAGAGATATGGCTATCGGGCGGTGATGGTTGGTACACGTATGCAGGCGGAGTATCCGTCTTTGGAACGCTATATACAGGGGGTGGAGATGGATTTTCTGCCAGATGCAGAATGGGAGACGGAATGCCGGTATCTCCTTGAAAATTATCAAGATATGGATGTACTGGTCCTGCATGGCTTGTTTCCCTTTTATTTTCCCATCCTGCACCGTTATCGTGAGCTACGTCCTGATGGCAAGGTTTATTTGGAGCTCGATCCCAATTCCTATTATGAAGACACACTGGAATGGACACATCCCGCCTTTTTGCGGTTCCTGCAGGAATGTGATGTGATAGGGGCCAGCTGTCATCGTATGCAGAAATGCCTGGGACAAAAATGGCCCTGTGTGGTGGAATATCTGCCCAATGGCTTTTACAACTTTGACCAGCTGGATATGGCGGTAGACTTTGAGCAAAAAGAAAAGGTTATTCTGACCGTGGGCCGGATCGGCTCTGCCCAGAAGCGTAACGAAGAACTGCTGGAAGCTTTTGCCAAGGTTTATGACAAGCTGCCGGATTGGACGGTGCGCTTGGTAGGCAATGTGGAACCGAATTTTATCCAGTGGTTTGAGGATTTTTGTCAGCGCTATCCGCAAATCGGCCGGCAAGTGGTGATGACGGGGCCAATCTTTGAGAAAAAACAGCTGCTGGCGGAATATAAACGGGCGAAAATATTTGCCCTGACGTCGGTCTTTGAAGGTGGTACGCCCAATGTGGTGGCGGAAGCTCTATACAGTGGCTGCTATATGGTTACCTCGGACATCGATGCAGCCGATGATGTCATCGACGAAGGCCGCTGCGGGAAAAAGTACGAGCGGGAAAACATTGCTGCGCTGGCAGATATCTTATATCAGGTATGCCGGGATGAAAATCTTATGCGGCAGGGAGGCGAGCGGGCTTTGGCCTATGCCAAAGAAGAATATGATTTCGAGAAAATCATTCAGCACCTATATTGGCTGCTTTTCAAAGAGGTGGGATAATGGCTGATCAGGCACGGGAATATTTCCGTTATTATGGGGAAACAATAGAGGGCGGCAAAAAGCTATTGCTCGATACCTTTGACCTATATAGCAATCATAGCGCTCTGCCCATGCATACCGTGGGGGAGGATGGCGCTGCGGTTGACTTCGTACTGGACCGGGAAATAAAAAAACTGCTGCATTCACTGGAAACAGCTGTCAGCGACAGCTCCCTGCGCCAAGGGTACCAAATGATAAATTTGATGTTGGCAGCTTTTTGCTTGCGGAAATACAAGCCGCTGAAACTATTGCATCTAGGCGGCAGGACTAGCACAGGATTCCTGGGTTTTTGCCAGCTGCTGCCAAAATTCCACCCGGATAACCGTATGTATTGGCTGACGCCAACATGCAGGGAAGAGCGGGCAGATTGCATCTGCATGACGATGCCCTTTGAAGAACTGCTTCTGCCACAGAAAACTTTTGACCTTATCGTACTCGATGATACCGATGAATACCTATTGCCCTCCCTGAAGGAGCAGCTATGGCTGTCCCTGCGGCCTGAGGGGCAGCTAATCCTCCTGTCTAGGCGCAGGGAAATGCAGCAGGTATTTAGCGGCAAAGGAGCAGAAACGTATTTAGCCGGTGAAGGCTGGACGGTAAGTCAAAGCACCATAAGTGCAGCCGAACATGAGGCTATGGCGGCTGATACCTGGGATAGTGCTGTGAAGACTATCCAGCAGGAAGCCATAGAGC
This sequence comes from Pseudoselenomonas caprae, assembly GCF_008271345.1. Taxonomy (NCBI): domain Bacteria; kingdom Bacillati; phylum Bacillota; class Negativicutes; order Selenomonadales; family Selenomonadaceae; genus Pseudoselenomonas; species Pseudoselenomonas caprae. The sequence continues at coordinate 21,635 of NZ_VTOZ01000011.1, read as the reverse complement.
GCATACAGCTTGTGCAAAGGGAAGTGACCGTAGAAGGAGCAGATATCGATGCCCTCTTGCAGCTGGCAGATGAGGCAGAGCAGTTTGTCCTGCTGATTTATGCCTCTCTGCCGAGTCTGGAGGTCAAATACCTGGCCAATGAATGGAAACGGGCTTTGCTCGACTATCGGTTAGGCTGGGGGCAGGTGGATAAAATCCAGCAAAGCGGCAATGCGTTGCTGCTAGAATTGCAAATCGCATAAGGTTGATATGGATTGAAGGGGGATAACGATGAAGGATTTTCTAACAATGGTCAAGAAGTTGTATTATCGCAACTATGAGGATTCGATGGAGGCAATCAAGGAACAGCAGATTCCCTGTGCCTATTTTTATCCTATGGAACCATTCGAAGCTGGAAACATCGACGCAGTGTGGGAATGGGGCATGAACGTAACGACAATCTGCACTTGGGACAAAAACGTTGGCGAAATTAATTATCCTGCTTGCCGTGTTGTGGGACTCAAAGAGTTCCTGGCTGATCCGCGCGAAGTGAAAGTCATGCTGCTGCATACGCAGATGTGGCTGCCGGTGCTTGATAAGGTATTGGCTCCCTTGGGCGTGGATTCTATCAGCCTGGGACATTTGCAGGACGCTATCAATAGACGGGATTTTATGTTTGATAATCTGCCGCGCCTTTATGATACCTATGCCTGCTTTGGGCAGGAGGAATCGAAAAAAGCGTATCTGGCGGCCGTGATTGGTAATGTTTCCTGGCAGATCCGGGACTATCACTTTGCACCAGAACCACAGTACATGCTTGAAGGTTTTCTCCCGCAGGAAAATGATATCGCAATTGATGGCGGTGCCTATGATGGCGGTACGGCAAAGTTGTTTTCCTCGCTCGGGGCAAAAGTCTATGCCTTTGAGATGGATAAGAAAAATTATGAGGTTTGTAAGTCCAAAGCCGAGCAATACGGTTTCGTGGCCGAAAACATGGGGCTTTCTAATGTGGAAGCCGATGCGCATTATAACAGCGGCGGCACCGCCAGCTGCAAGCTGGATCATGGTGCCGAGACGGCACACTTTATTTCCGTCGATGCGTATGTCGAGCGGGCTGCTTTGCCAAGGGTGGACTATATCAAACTCGACGTCGAAGGAGCCGAGCAGGAAGTATTAGAAGGTGCAGCGGCCTCCATTTTGAAATGGAAGCCCAAGATGGCCATCAGTGCCTATCATCGGCCCTATGACCTATGGGCACTGCGCGAATACGTCTCCGCACTTTGCCCAAGCTATCGCTTTGAATTCCGTCACTATCCCATCGACGTTACGGACTACTGGCTCTCGGAGCAGGATAAAGCCCTGCTGAATGAATATGGGCTGGGGTATAAGATTCCCACGTCCTGTGAGACGGTGCTGTATTGCTATTGAGGAGTCTGTGTTTATGGAGATTTCGGCCCAAGAGCAGGATTCTTTTTGCGTGTACCGAATTATAATATAGATATAGTAGAGGCAAGTATAGGGAGTGAATACCAGATGATGGATCGAGGAATACAACGGGAACTAATCAAGGCGTTGTTACAATTGAATGAAATGCTGAGGGGCATTGACTTTAGTGATGGTGTACAGCGGCAGACCGTAGTGGAAATCCTCGAAGCTGTGAATAAACGGTGTAAAATGGATTTTACCGCACCGAAAGCAGCAGCGTATGCGGAATCGCTCAGTGGACTAGCGCAGATTATCGGGCAGACTGATTGGCTGAATCTGCAGGCTGAGGAAAAACATGAGTGTCGCAACCTTTGCCAGGAGATCATTCAGATTGTCATCGGTAAATTACGTCAGGAATCAGAAATCAAAAAAGATATCGTATTCCTGCCCTATAAGGCCTCGATGTGGGACAGTCTTGAAAGTGTCTGGCGGGCAGCTAGTGAGGATAGAGAACATTGCAATACGTATGTTATTCCTATCCCATATGCTGACCGCAATGAAGATGGCACGGTAGCTGCTTGGCATTGTGAGGCAGATATGTTTCCCGATGATGTGCCTGTACTTGATTGGCATGAATATACACTGGAGAAATTGAAAGCTTGGCAGCCGGATGCTATATTTATCCATAATCCATATGACGATCATAACGCGGTAACTTCAGTAGATGGGCAATATTATTCGAGCAAACTGAAAACGGCAACTGCACATCTGTACTACATTCCGTATTACAGTACGTCAGGCGGTATGTCGGAAAATCAGAAATCATGTCCGGCCTATGAAAATGTAGAGGCTATTTTCGTGCAGGCGGAGTGCCTTAGAGGTTTTTTCGATGAGTCGGTAAGGGATAAAGTGCAGCCGCTTGGTTCGCCTAAATTTGATAAGGTTATCCATCTTTGTCAGAATCCGCCAGAGCCACCGGCAGGCTGGCGGGAAAAGATGAAGGGCCGCAAAGTCTATTTCTACAATACCAGTTTGCAGGGGATGCTAGCTGATGTTGATGCATTCGTGCAAAAAATGATGTATGTATTCAAGACGTTTGAAGGGCGTCAGGATGCATGTATTTTGTGGCGTCCACATCCACTGATGATGGCTACGTTGAAATCCATTCGCAGTGAGGCGGTGGCTAAATATGAGGCTGCACGGGACTACTTCATTACACATGATATCGGTATTTACGATGATACGCCGATGATAGAGACGGCTATCGCCTGGTCAGATGTCTATATTGGTGACAGTGGGACAAGTGTCACTTCCCTGTTTGGTGTGGCAGGAAAGCCAATCTTTGTATTGGATAATCAGATTCATGAACTGCCAGGGCCGGATGACTGGCTTGGAAAAGCTTTTAATGGTGTTCAGTCGATGGATGAAGACTGGATTATCACTTGGAATAATTGTCTGTTCCATTCGCCAAACCATGATCATCACTATGAATTTTATTGCCGGTTGGCAGAGGATCAGGATGGTGCATATTATCAGTATGTACATCCAGTGGATGATAAGCTCTACATTTGTCCGGCAGGTATACCGGAAGTACTGGTGATACGAAATAAGAAAATCATCAAGCGCATCAAACTGCGCGAAGATGAGAGCCGGCATGGGCTTTTTGCGCGGTCAGTGATGCTGCAAAACAAGATATTCATGATTCCGCTGCGTTACTCGGCTATTGTATGCCTGGATGTAAGCGATGATTCAGTGACCTATATTGAGGGAACCAAAGATATAGTGTCTATATTGCTGGGCGATTTTTGGTTTGTGGGCGGCAGCTGCGTATGGCAGGATAAGCTTGTTGTATCAGCGGCCAGTAGTGCAAAACAATTTATAATCACTCCGGAGACATTAGCAGTAGAAACAATTGACTTGGCGCCTGACAGGATTAGTGGGTTTAGTGGTTTGATTCCTGAGGATGATAAGATTTGGCTCCTGCCAATACAAGGACAGGAAATATGGTGCTGGGATCCACGTAAAGGTAATGTGAAAAAATATGTGGGATTCCCCGATGGATTTACCTGTGAACATCCAGGGATGCACTTTGAATGTGATTTAATGCCATTAGGTTCGGTGGCATTTGCAAACGATACGGTTTATATTACGCCGAATTGGGGAAATAAGTTCCTGAAGCTTGACAGGGCAAGCGGAAAAATATCTGAGTGGAAAAATGACTTCAAACCAAGCCCGCAAGCGGCGAATGGCTATCTGTATACGTGGGCAATAGGCTGGTTCTTTTGGCAGGGATGGGATCAAATAACCACGAGATTGCCGAAGTTTATGTATGCCCCGACTAGAACACTGTATCAAGTGGATTGGCAGCGTGAACAATGGGAAAAGGTGCCAGTTAGTTTTGATGATGACAGTAAAGAGCGCATGGCCATTGGATTTGATCGGATGTCAAAATGGTTTTTATATGGCTGCATTGAAAATGCCTTCAATTCACTGAAGGATTTATTGGATGGTAATATCCATGGTAAGGCTTTTGATAAGGAAAGGCAGCTTAAGGCATATGAAAGTATTGCAGTAAATAATGATGGTACTGCAGGAGAAAAGATTTATGCTTACACAAGAAAGCAACTGGGAATTTAACGGATAAAAAGAAACGAGATGATAACATGGTCAAGGTAATCACATATGGGACATTTGATTTATTCCACGAGGGACACTATCGCTTGTTGCAACGTGCTAAAGCATTAGGTGATTATCTGATTGTTGGTGTTACCACGGAAAGTTTCGACGAGGCAAGGGGAAAGCTCAATGTAGTCGATTCCTTGATGACGCGCATTGAAAATGTCAAGAAAAGCGGCTTTGCCGATGAGGTCATCGTGGAGGACCATATCGGCCAAAAGGTCGAAGATATCCAAAAATATGGGGCAGATATCTTTGTGCTGGGGTCAGATTGGACGGGAAAATTCGACTATCTCAAGGATTTCTGCGAGGTTCGTTACCTCGAGCGTACCAAGGGCATTTCGAGCACGATGAAACGCACGCATAATCATAAAATCATCCGCATGGGTCTAATCGGCAGTGGGCGTATCGCGCGGCGCTTTGTGCCCGAGGCAAAATACGTCAGTGGCATGGAACTCACGGGGGTATTCAACCCGCATATCGAGAGTGCCAAACGCTTCGCGGAGGAAATGGAGTGTGAGTTCTACACAGCTGATGAAGAGGAATTCTATGAGCATGTCGATGCGGTAGACATCTGCGTACCGCATGAGTTCCACTATCTCTATGCGAAAAATGCGTTGGAGCATGGCAAGCATGTGCTTTGCGAAAAGCCGATGACGCTGAAAAAGGCCGAGGCTGAGGAGCTGTTTGCGCTGGCAGAAGAGCACGGGCTGGTGCTTATGGAGGCCATCAAGACGGCCTATACGCCAGGCTTTATCCGTCTGCTGTCAATGGTACAGAGTGGTGTAATTGGCGAGATTCGCGACGTAGAATCCTGCTTTACGCGCATCTTTCCCAAAGACTCCATGCGTGAGCTCACCAATGCCGAACATGGCGGCAGCTTCACGGAATATGGCAGCTACAATCTGCTGCCCATCATCAAGCTGCTCGGTAAGGACTATCAGGATATCCGCTTTGAGTGCTTTAAGGCAGCAAATGGCGTTGATCTCTATACCAAGGCTTATTTCCGCTATCCGCATAGCATGGCGACGGCCAAGACTGGCCTCAAGGTAAAATCTGACGGTCATCTGTTGATCTCGGGAACGCGTGGCTACATCTTTGTGCCCGCGCCGTGGTGGAAGACGACGGAATTTGAAATCTGCTATGAGGATTTTACGCAGAATGAAAAAGTCTATACCAAATATCTGGGGGATGGCCTGCGCTATGAACTCAGTGATTTCGTCTCAGCTATCAATGGCAATCCGCGTGGCGGGTTCAAGCTCACGCGCAACGAATCAATCGCCTTTGCCGATATCATGGAGAAATTCCTGGCCTGGCGTAAGGCAACACCTATTGAGGAAGGAACGGTTATCATATGAAATTTTGGGCACATCGCGGCTGCAGCCAGTGCTATCCGGAAAATACACTGACTGCCTTTGCCAAGGCCGCTGAACTGCATAAACATGGACTTACCGGTATCGAACTGGATGTACAGCTGACAAAAGACCAGCAAATGGTGGTATGCCATGATGAACGTGTTGATCGCACGACCGATGGCATCGGCAATATCCGTGACTTTACCCTGCAGGAGTTATCCTGCCTTCATATCGCCACGGGAACACCAAAGGCAGAACATATCCCGACGATCGAGGAAGTGTTTGATTTGCTCCTGCCGTATATCCAAGCGGGCCTGCAGGTAAATATCGAGATAAAGAACAATGTTTACCACTATCCAGGCATTGAGCAGAAAATCGTTGAATTCATCCAAAAGCGCGGGATAGAAGACAACATCGTCTACTCGAGCTTCTATACGAAGACTTTGGAAATCGTACAAAAGCTCTCGCCTGCCGCTAAACTGGGCGTACTCGATGTCAATGCTTCAGACTGCTTGTTCAAGCAGAAAAACTTCCCTGGTGCCGCCATACATCCCTTCTGGCGGGCAATGGATCGGACTCGTGAAGAACTGACCGGTCAAACCGTCCGCGCATGGTTCACCGGCCACTTGTATCCCGAAAAGCCGACAGGAACGAAAATTGACTTGTCAAAACTAGAAGCCCAGGGCATAACAGATATATTCATCAACGAGCCGGAGGCGTATGTAAGGAATGATGTTGTAGCTTGACAGAGTAGTGTTATTATGCAATAATGAAAATACGGAAAGAAAACACAGATACAAGAAGCCCCTTGGCAACCTCTTACCTTCGCCAAGGGGCTTTTGGCGTGTCTACAAAGAAAACACAGATTCACCTCCTTTTCAAGAGGCTGTATCTATTGTCTATATAATATCATAAAAAGTCAACTGATTTTTATATTTGTTAATAAAGGCATGAAGAAATGCTTTTTATTGAACAATAGAATGAAAAAATATATAATTATAATATAAAATAGCGAAGGAGGCGTTTATATGAATAGTATTTCCATAGATGAGGTGTTTCGTCCCCAGATCTCATCGGCAGGATTGTATTCATAGACCTCCATCTTTGGTCGCAGGCGGAACTGCGGCAAATCGCTGCTAAAGGATTTGAGCTCTTAGGCATCAAATTGAGTGAGGAAATGCTATCCTATATTGCGAAAGAAAGTGCGACATCGCCGCAGCTCATGCAGGAGAATTGCTCTAATCTCGCTTATCTAGTGGAGTATAATAAATAGGCAGCAATCTCATATGATGATATCCGGGACGCCTTTGCGGAAACTGCGTATCATTATCCGAATTATGCCGATGTAGTAAATAATGTACTAAAGGGGCCTAGTAAAGGAAAGAGCCGCAGAAAAGAATATACCTTTGCCGATGGCCGGACTGGGGATATTTATCGGTTGTTGCTGTTAGCTATCTGTGAAGACCCGCCAACATTGAAATTAACGGTAGATGAAATCAAGGAAAGGTTGGCAAAATTCATTGGTCAAAGCCAGCTGCCCCCGACACCTAACTTGAGTAAGAATATCGGTCATACCGAAGCGATTATTAGGGAATCTATACTTGAACCAGATATGATAGATTAGAAAGAGGGAACTTTATATATCCTTGATCAGTTTTTGTTGTTCTATTTACGTTGGGGAATATAATAAGGGATATGGTGGCGAAAAGGAAAAATATTTTAGTATATAGGAAAACTGAAATGAAATAATGGGTAACAGTAGGATGTGAATCAATACAATGACGAATTATGATATGTTATTGCAAATCAATAAGGTGGCTAACACCAATATAAAATGCTCGCGAGATAATGATGAATTTTACGAGATAGATAAATGCTTATCATTTTCGAGTGATTTGCAGAATTGGATATCATACTGTGGTGATTTAGGTGACATGATTTTGGTGCAGGAAGCACAAAATGAGTGTATTAAGTCTATTTATTTTTGCACAGAAGGTTTTTATAAAGAAGCAATTATAGCATTGAGACAATATTTTGAACATTTGCTTTTTGCTATATACTTGTCAACTAGCGATTTTAATTACAGATTGTGGAAAAAAGGTAAGTATGATATGTCATGGAAGCATATTACAGATAAAGATAGTGGTATTTTTAGTGTGAAATTTATAGAATTATATGCAGATGATATCAGTTCTGATATAAGTATGGAGCTGTTGAATGACTGTAGTGGCATTTATAGAGAATGCTCCGAGTTTGTTCATGGGAATTATGAAAAATTAGATATGTTATGTGAGAAACTTGTATATAATCAAGAAAGTTTTCAACTTTATATTAAATGTTTTTCAAGGGTAAAATATATTATTTGCATGGCATTGTTTATTCGATTTAGATCTATCTTAGATGACGCTAATGCAGTTGAAGAATTAGAAATGGTTATAAGGGATAATATAGGGACTCGAAAAGAAGTACAAAAGTATTTAAAGGGGAGAGAGTAATGAGTGAATTGATTTTTAGAACTGAGGAATTAGAGGATAAACAAATTACTGATTTTTATGTATCGTCTGAGTATGAACAGAATATTGTCGATAAATTGAAAGCGCCATCGCCAGTGTTACTAGTCGGAAGTAGAGGTGTGGGCAAATCTTTTTTGTTCAAGGTAAGTGAAATACAGTTGAAAAGGACATTTGCAGAATCAAAAATATTACCTGTATATGTGACATTAAGGTCTTCGCCCTTGATAAAAGATACTACAGAAGAGCAATTTAGATATTGGATTATGGCTAGAATTTGTGCGGCTGTTTTTAGAGCAGTGAGAAAATCAGGTAAAATATCTTTGCTTTCTAATGCATCTTTTTTGAGTGATTGCAATGTCTCGTTGAACACAAGTGAAATTGATAGAGTGATTAATGAGTATGAGGAGTCATGGAAGGGGGGAGAAAGAAAAATTTCTGTAGAAGAAATACCCAATTTAGATGATTTTCTTGACTTTATTCAAGATTTATGTGAGAGTTTTGAAATAAAGAGAATTGTAGTATTTGTTGATGAAGCTGCACATGTATTTATACCTCAGCAGCAAAGAGCTTTTTTTACGTTGTTTAGAGATTTGCGGTCGCCATATATCAAATGTAATGCAACAGTATATCCGGGGGTCACTGTTTATGGAGATACATTTGAACCAACGCATGATGCAGTAGTGATTAACTTGATTCGTAATATTAGAGAGAATAATTATGTATCAATTATGAAAGAGATTGTATCACGTCAAGTTACAGATAGTAAGTTGTTAGATAATTTGTCAAAAAATGGAGAGAATTTTTCCTTATTGGCATATGCAGCTTCGGGGAATCCACGATATTTATTAAAATGTGTATCGATGGCGGAGAAGATGGATTCTTCAGCTATAAATAAAGTATTTAGAGATTATTTTCGAGGTAAAATTTGGGCAGAACATACAAAATTAGCAGATAGATTTTCGGGCTATAAAGAGTTCATTGAGTGGGGGAGGGATTTTTTAGAAACAGAAGTTATACCAAAGCTGAGAGAAACGAATGATAAATATTTAAAAGATGAAGTTGGTAAGGGGACAACGCTTTATTTTTGGGTTCATAAAGATGCGCCTATTGAAGTAAAAGAGTCTATTAGAATTCTTGAATATTCTGGACTTTTATATGAGGATGCAGAAGGAATTCGTGCAACAAGAAGTGAAGTTGGAACACGATATATGGTCAATATTGGTTGTTTATTAGCAGCCGAGGCAGTTCCGTCTACGACAGGGATGGATATAATAAAAAAATCTGATATCCGTCGGATGAATGAATATGGGATGACACATGCTAGTTATAAGAGATTAGAGGGGTGTATGATAAAAAATGGCAGCAGTGTGTTGATGCAACACCTTGCTAAGAATATTGATAAGTTGGATTTAACTGAATGGCAAAAAAAGAAGATGCATGAAATATCCATTGATACAATAGGTGACGTTATACAAGCAAAAGAATCTGATTTGAAAAAAGCGAAATTTATTGCGGATGTTAGGGCGAAAAAGATTAGAAATGCAGCTGTAGCAGCTGTATATGAATATTTATTAGGTTGATTTTACTGCAAATGGTTACAGGAATACATTGGATTATTTGCAGTATATGACTATATGTAGCTTGCCTTATGTAACTGGTGAATAGTGCAAGTCATATATAAAGGATATTAATAATGGGGGAGTGACGTAATCTTGAAAAGATAAAAAATGAGCATAATCGCTGGTAAGCGATTATGCTCATTTTTTTGCACACTAGATGATTTTGCTGACGGATTTACAATCTAAGTGCAACAGCACATAGCGTAAAATAAAATAACGCATAGACCTCTGATATAATGGTGTTTGCTACAACCCATTTCCAGGAGGAACTATGCGTCATTACAAACATCTTACACTATATGAGAGAGAAAATCTATTATTTCTTAGAGCCAAGGGGTATTCCATAACCGCTATAGCCAAGAGTATGGGGCGTAACAAGGGAACTATCTCCCGAGAGCTTCGCCGTAACTCTGTTGACAATCAGTATATGCCAATAGTGGCACAACGCCAGTATCAGGCACGCCGTGAGTATTGCAAGCTCCATAACAGGCTGGTTGAATACCAGTGGTCTTAAGAGGAAATTGCTGGACGGTTGCGAGCTGAATATGGCCAGTGCGTCATAAGCACCATGACCATCTATCGTGCGATATACAGCGGATGGTTGAACGCCCCCAAAGCCTCCACGGCAAGTGTCATAAAGAAACTGAGGCACCGTGGCAAACGTAGAAGGAAGCATTCAGCTGAAGAGAAGCGTGGTAAAATCCAAATCAGCCATGATATGACAGAACGCCCGGCAGAAGCCGAGAATCGTTCAGAAATAGGACACTGGGAAGCTGACACCGTTGTTGGCCAGCAAGGAAAAGCTTGCCTTGTAACACTTGTCGATAGAAAGAGCCGTTATCTCATGTGCGGCAAGGCTGACAAGAAAAACGCTCAGGCCGTCAGCAGGACAATGATAGACTTGCTTCTTGGTGCCAAGGCTCTGTCAGTAACGCCTGACAGGGGCAAAGAATTCGCCCGTCATGCGTATGTGACAGAATACTTGAATGGCCTGCCATTCTATTTCCCGCAGCCGCACCAGCCGTGGCAGAGAGGCTCCAACGAAAATACGAATGGCTTGCTTAGAGAATATTTCCCTAAGGGTAAGGACATAACAGAAATCTCTGATGACTACATACAGAGAAGGGTAGCCATGATGAACTTACGCCCAAGGAAATGTCTTAACTACAAAACACCATATGAGGTTCACTTTTCAAAAGTGTTGCACTTGGCTTGACAATCCGTCCTTATTTTAAGTGTGAGTTGAATAGAGTTTTGAGAGGAGAACCTCGCGTATTTCAGCAGGAATGTTAAGGATATCCATGGCTTCTTGGGCACTTAGATGCTGAGCTGCCATCAAATTGCGGACTGCCGTCAGTAATCCGTCTATGCGTCCCTCGGCAAGTCCTTCGGCGCGGCCTTCATTTAGTACTTCATTCATGATTTCGCACATCTTAGTCACCCCTTTATCATTGGTTTTGTAAAACCGGACTCGTTCGGCTAGTTCAGGATAGTACATATCGTCGGCATTGGTACAGTGAAAGTCATGCATCAACCGGCCTAGTGGATCATCGCTGGATTGGCACGCGGCATTTACGTAGATGATATCTGCACCGTCATTGAATATAGAATGCTCCATCTCGTGAATGGTTCGATGAATATGGTAGATTGGTTTAGCACCTTTTAAAACATCATGTTCGGTAATGAATATTACGCAGGTTTGTGGCAAATTCTTCCAATGAGTGCTTTTCTGTACCTCCATAGCGTCGAGCAGACTGCTATTATAGCGGGCTCGAAGTGGGACAGCTCCAGTATCGCTTCGTTGCACTTCAAAATCGTAGGCGACTCCCTCGTTGTCTTTGGCAAATACATCAAAACGAACTTCACGCCCGTAAAGATTGGGAACGATATTTTGGGTCACCATATCTACAATCTTTAAATCATTACGTCCCTTGATGATACGCAGAAGCAATTCCATTCCTTTTGGATACCCGTCGAAACAACTGTTGAAAAAGGTATCATCCAACAATTTGAAGCGCTGGATGCGTGCCAGGTTTCGTTGTCGGCGCAACGCGTCTTGTGATAACGTTTTAGACACCTTCTTTCTTAATTATAGAAAAATGCAGGAAGTGTTGCAAGAGTAATGTTTTTTATAAAACTTATGTTCTTACATATATTATATCATAAGGCAAACATAAATTCTATAAAACAGAAAGTATACATAAGCGTTTCCTGCTGAGATGAGATAGGAGGCGATGAATACAAAAGAAGGAGAAAAAGGCTGGAAGTCGAATATATTTATTATATTGTAGGAAGAGAGGACGAAGGATTTTGAAGCTATCAAAAGAGGACAGATATATACGTCGTCGCTTGCGACAGGGGAGAAAACAGGCTAGGGAATTCTACTATTGCCGCAAGTATCCAATCAACCCCAAGAAGATAGTTTTTACCACCATTGAAGGAACGACAGGCTTTTCCTGCAATCCGAAGTATATTGCCTTGGAACTTTTACGACGCAGACAGGATTTAGATTTGGTCTGGCTTGTAGATGATATGAGCAAGGAATTCCCAGCTGGCATTCGCAAGGTAAAGAATACACTCAAGAATCGTGCGTACGAACTATCTACGGCGGCAGTCTGGGTCGACAACAGCCGCAAGCAGCTCGAATGCCGGAAACGGCCAGGGCAGTTTTATCTGCAGACTTGGCATGCGAGCCTCCATATCAAGCCGACAGGGTTGGCAAGAGGCGCATCGTTTTCTAAGATTGCTGATTTGGTCAGCCGCCATGATTCGGATATGGTGGATATACTTCTTACAAACTCTCCTTGGATGGAGCGGCAGGCTCCTAAAACGATTGTTTATGATGGTGATACTTATCGGACAGGATCGCCAAGAGTCGATGGTTTGTTGAATGAGCGAGAAAAATGCCGCGTTAGATTCCGAAAGAAACATGGGTTGCCAGAGGATGCGAAGCTGTTGCTTTATGCACCAACTTTTCGCAGTGGCAGTCAGGGAACAGCGCGAACTGTGGAAAAAATGGATACTATGCCGGACTTTTCCCGCCTGCTAGAGGCGTTGGAGAAACGCTTTGCTGGTAATTGGACGATTGTTTTGCGCTTGCATCCGCAGCTTACAGCGCGGCATATTGGCGTCGGCTTGACGGAAAAAAGCAAGTATCTTGTGGATGCCAGCAAAGATGATGATATGAGTGAAGTTTTGGGAGCATGTGATATTTTGCTTTCGGACTACTCAGCTATGAGTTTTGATGCGGCATATACGCATATGCCAGTTGTTCTCTATCTGAATGACTTGCAGGAGTATGTAAATGAACGTGGTTCTTTGATGTGGGATCTTGATTCATTGCCTTTCATCAAGGCCGAGACAGATGAGGTGCTGGCAAAGGCGATTGAACAATTTGATGCGCAGGAATACGAAAAAGGAATCGTCGCGTTCCTGTCTGATTTTGAAATCATGGAGGATGGCAAGGCATCGCAACGCGTTGCAGATATCATAGAGAAGCACCTTGGAGGAGCTATAACAGGATGAAAACAGTATTGGTTCTGAATATGGGGATGAAAAGCATCCGAAGTATAATCTTTCGGGCGGATGGGCAGAAGCTTTCGCAAGCAGCCCTGCCATTAACTTCAGCCATCAATGATATGCGGGTGGAACAAGATGCCTCGGAATGGTGGGAGAAGGCCTTGGTCGTTATGGGCAAATCCATTCGCGAGGCGGGAATCAAGCAGCTGGATGCCATAACGGTTACAGCATCGGCTTCCTGTTTGGTATGTTTGGATGAAGAAGGGCAGCCTTTAGCTCCGGTTATGATGGTGTCTGACAAACGTGCCCAGGCAGAAGCTGAGGCGATTTCACGTATGCCGGAATTTGCAGAGGCCAGGGAGAAAACGCATCTTTCCATGTCATCCAGCTTGCTGCTGCCTAAGATATTATGGGTAAAGCGGCAGGCTGAAGCTATCTTTGGGAAGACCACGTATTTTTTGACACCGAATGCATTCTTGCTGTACCGGTTGTGTGGGAAACCAGTAACGGATTGCCTGGATGCCGGGAAGTTCCATTATGACCAAACAACGAAGAAATATCCGCAGAAACTGTTGCAGTCACTGGGAATCCGCCTGGATTCACTGCCTGAGGTAGTGGCAATCGGGGATGTGGCAGGTGACTTATTGGAAGACATAAAAAACAGACTGGGCATTGGTGGGAAGATAAATGTCGTTGCTTCATCCTACGATGCTATCTGTTCATTCTTTGGCAGTGGAGCGGTAGAGGAAGGCGAGGCTAGTGATGTTTCGGGAACGGTGACCGTTTTTCGGACGATAAGCTACAAGTCGGGGAATCTCGGTATAGAATCAAAAGTCTATGAAAGCCTTTATGAGGCAGAGAATGCTCGTATTGTGGGCGGTTCCAATAATCTCGGAGGCGGACTTATTGAGTGGGCAAAGCAATGCTACTATCAAAATGAGCCCTATCCATATGAGGTAATGGAGAAGGAAGCAGCTGAAGTTGATGTTGGTGCGAAGGGCTTGATTTTCTTGCCATATCTTTTGGGCGAACGAGCACCGATTTGGAACGATGATGCCAGAGGTGTTTTCTTCGGTTTGGAGCGCATGCATACCCGTAAGGATATGACGCGGGCAGTTTTCGAAAGTGCTGGCTTCATCGATATGGATATGAAAAACGCTATTGAGGAAGCTGGGATAAAAATCAAGCAGGTCAGACTATCAGGTGGGCTTGCTCGGCTGAATCTTGTTTCACAAATCAAGGCGGATATCCTTGGTGTAGATGTGCTGGTACTGAGTGAATTTGAGACAACCTCGACGGGAGCAGCTATGCTGGCTCTTATCGGCATTGACTATTTCCATAGTATTCAGGAGGCAGCGGAAAATTTCGTGCGAGTACGTATGATTATCAAGCCAGATATGGAAAATCATCGCAAATATCAGCATGTCTATAATTTATATAAATCGACATATGAGGTTTTGCAACCGCTGTACAAGAAAAGGATCCAGATGCTGGAAGCGCTTCGTACGGATAGAGAAGTGTATATCGAAAATCTTTGAATTATTAATGGGGGAATGAATAGTGCAGGCAATTATCATGGCAGCAGGACGCGGCAGCAGACTAGGAAATCTTACGGATACCATACCCAAAGCATTCCTTACGGCAAAGGAGCATAGACTCATTGACTATAATCTTTCGCTCCTGCATGAGAACGGCATTGACGATATCAAGATAGTCACCGGTTACAAGGCTGGATTATACGAAGACTTGGCTAAGGAACATGCTGGGATAACCTGCATATACAATCCCTTCTATGCGCATTGTAATGTGCTAGGCTCCTTCTACATGGCACAGAATGAGCTGAGGGATGAAGATACTGTGTACCTGCATGCGGACACACTCTGTGATCCGGCGATTTTCGAGGAAATGGTGCAAGGCACTGGTGATATCGTTATGCCTGTAGACTTTAAGACTTGTGATAAAGAAGCTATGAAGGTCATCACGGAAGCTGGGCAGGTAGTGAAAGTCAGCAAAGAAATTC
Source organism: Pseudoselenomonas caprae (assembly GCF_008271345.1). NCBI lineage: Bacteria > Bacillati > Bacillota > Negativicutes > Selenomonadales > Selenomonadaceae > Pseudoselenomonas > Pseudoselenomonas caprae. Next base: position 6,529 of record NZ_VTOZ01000011.1, on the reverse strand, counting down.
CCGAGATGGAAGCTGAGGGCGAATTTATCGGTATGGCAAAACTCAGTGCAAAGGCCATGCCGGCAATCAAGGCAGCCACCCGTAAACTCATGCGCGAGGGCTGCTTGAATTCATATTTCGAGGGTGCAATCCAGGCGGTCATCGATGAAGGGGGCTATCGTGTGCCAACTCTGTCTACAGAAAAACGCTTCTGGGGTGAAGTGGACTTTGAAGAAGATTACCGCTATGTGAAGGATAATCTGCCGGACGCGCTTTGGCAGATAGCAGAAAGGCATAAAAATGACTGAGAGAATGTACGCGAGGGAAGCTGTTTACTTTGCTTTCAATATATGGGACTTTGCCTCGGTACAGGCGGTAATGGATGCGGCGAAGAATATGGATCAGAATGTTATCTTGCAAACATCGACCAATATTTATCAGGCTTTGCCGCAGGAGGAGATGCGGAGCTTTGTGACCAGCTATTCACAGAGGCTTGGCATCCAGGCTTGGCTGAGTTTGGATCATTGCCGGGATGAGAGCATGGTTCGTGATGCTGTCGATAAAGGTTGGGACTCTGTTATGCTGGATATGTCGCAGAAAAGCCTAGCTGAAAATATCGATGCCATCAATCGTCTGCATGAGTATGTGCAACAGCAGAAAAACAGGTCATACATCGAGGCGGAAGTCGGTGTTCTGCAAGGGGCAGAAGATGATATCAAGGCAATCGAAAGCCAGATTGCCTCGAGGGAAGATATCGATATATTTATAGAAAATGCAAATTTCGATGCATTAGCTGTAGCTTTTGGCAATGCGCATGGGACGTATCGGACGAAACCACAGCTGCACTACGATTTGGTCGAATATGCAGTGAAACAATCGGACAAACCTTTTGTCGTACATGGTGCCAGTGGCTTGTCGGAAGAGGCACTGAAAAAACTGGCGGCTATTCATGGGGTACGTAAGATAAATATCTCGACCGATCTGAAGCTGGCAGCACGTCAAGGCTACAAGACTGCGGAGGCGAATGGTTGGCTGGCAGAGGCAGGATTCCAACCCATTCGTGTCCAACAGTGTATATATGAAGCTGTTCGTGACAGAGCAGAGGAAAAAATGGCAATGCTGAAAGGGGATAGATAACGATGAACTTTACATGGGAAGTCCCTACACGCATTCACTTCGGAACGAATATCTGTGCAGAGGCTCTGGCAAAGGAAAAAGATAGCATTCAGGGACGAAATGTATTACTTGTATATACAGGTCATACACTGAAAGACAATGGGACGCTGGATAAGGTAAAAAAAATGCTGATGGAAAATGGTGCCACCAGCGTTTTGATATATTGTGGACATGGTGCCAATCCGGAAGTAAGCGAGGCTGAAGAAGCAGGCAAGCTTATCCGAGAGAACGATATCAATTTGCTAGTAGGCCTTGGCGGTGGCAGTGCCATTGACTTGACGAAGGGCGCGGCCGTAGCTGCAGTTAGCGACATCAGCCTTAGTGAATATCTAGTAAAGGGGATTCCCGCGCCGGAGAAGGTATTGCCAATCATTGCGCTGCCAACGACTGCGGGAACAGGTAGTGAACTTAGCAAGGGGGCCATACTCTCCGATAAATCTTTGAAAATAAAAGGTGGCATCCGCGGGAAGAGCTTGGCACCGAAAGTTGCTATCGTAGATGCAGCATTCACTTGGAGCATGCCAAAGCATCTTACAATGGAAACTGGTTTTGATGCACTGGCTCATGCGATAGAAAGCTATCTTAGCAAAAGGGCAAACTTATATAGTGAAAATCTTTCCCTGCAAGCAATACGCCTGATAGGCGAGAATCTTCCTAAGCTAAATCAGAATCTAGACGATCACGAGGCAAGAGAAAAAGTAAGCTATGCCAGCATGCTTATGGGCATGAACCTGTACAACGTAGGTAACTGCCTTCCACACAGGATGCAGTACCCGATAGGGGCTTTGACAGGTACAAGCCATGCAGCAGGGCTGGCGACACTGTATCCTGTTTGGATGGGGGAAGAATACAAAGTATGTTCGGAAAAGGTGACAATAATATTCCAAAAGTGGCTAAAGAAGACAATAAGCTCAGCAACCGCGGCAGAAAAGACAACGAGAAAATTTTTGACAGAGATAGGAATTTATCAATCTTTAGCTGAATTAGGAGTACAGACAAAGAATATCCCTATGATGATTGGAAAAATCAGTGGTAATCTCAGCGTCGATCCAATGGGAGAAACTGAAGGGATTTGTGAAAAAATCTATAGAGCGGCAAATAAAAACTCCCACGAGCGTGGGAGTAAGGATTACATAGAATGAGCAACATGTATATTTTATTCAAATTAGTTATATAAAGTAATTTGGGGATAGTTACCATATACTATTATTAATGAATAACAACTGATTTTTTATCTTTTCAACAGAAGAATTGACTTCGACACGGACTCGTTGAATAGTTGCACTTTCACCAGCGGTTAAGAGATTAATAGGTTTAGATTGAGCGGTAGAAATCCTTCCGCTACCAAGAAAATCATCTAATAGGACAATATGATTTTCAGGGATAGATGTGGTAAAATGCGTTATATATCGTGCAACTAAATCCCGAACCTGTTCTAAATAGACACGGGTTTGTTGGTTCGGCTGATGTCTTGCCCCAGCTCGTGTTGACCAACCACAATGAGTTAGAACAACCAATTGAATTTTGGGGATGTGATTGTTAGAAGGCATGATTCTGAGAAATGGGCTAGCAGGGTTTGATAAGGATTGGAGCAACAGAGATAATGAATTTATAGATTGTTGATCTGTACGTACTGGTACGATGAGAGCATCGGTGGCATGCCATGCGAGGTGGGTAGCTCCAGCAAAGAATGGAGAGGTATCAATAAGACATTTTTGTGTAGAAGTTTCTGCTAATTCACGTCTGATTTCTGATCTTAAAGAAAATAGCATAGTATCAATGAGTTGTTGTTGTTGTGCTCCAGTAAGGGCGCTTGCTTGACTGAATGCGAATGACATAGTGGAAGCAAAATTATACAGCATATCTGTGGAGGGGATATAAAATGCATTGTGCCCGTTGAAGAAATGATTGGTAGCTTCTATTCTCTGTGCTACATGACTAGCTTTTCCGAAGCCAGGCATAAAGTATGGGAGAAGCATATCATAAGTAGATGTCCTACTATTAAAATAATTAGGATTGTAGAAATAAGATAGATTTCCTTGTGGGCAAGTGTCAACCGCTAAAACATTGTCAGCTAAATAGGATAAATTAAATGAAAGTGATGTTTTCCCAATTCCCCCCCGCAAGTTACAAATGCAATAGGTATTAAACTTAGGGATAGGTAATGGTTCTGCGCATTGCTCAGCGATTGCATGTTGTCTGGAGAGCAGATGGTCAATGTTGCACATATTAAACCTCCTGTGATAGTTTATTTTTGACTAGATATGCACATATTAACATATACTGCGTATCTAGTCAATAGCAATGACAGTAAGTTAACGATTGTATAGGTTGATTGAGTACATTATTAAATTAGCAAAAGCAGGAGAATAAAGCGTTCCACCAAAGAAAAGCGCTGGATGATAAAAATCATACCTAACATAACAGACTGTCTCGCAAGGACAGAAAAATGTCCTCGAATTAGGCCGTGGGTAAATTGATAAAGTGGCTGGCAAACAACAAGGTAAGGCCTGCCTGATTATATTTGTGGATAGAAAAAGCCGCTATCTCTTATGAGGTAAGGAGGCGGGGAAAAACAGTTTTATGGAAATATGGGATATCCATAAAATTTATTACATAAAGCATAGATGATGTTATTATTTTAGATTTAGAAAAGCTTATTTCATAATTATAAATGGTAGTTTCGTAACAGCGAATTTTGAGTTGTGAAGTTTGAAATAGTCATTTTAGTACATGAGGTGGAGATATCCTTGAAATACACTTATTTATTTCCTTACGAAAAAATACATCAAGGGTCACGTATTGTCATATATGGCGCTGGTGATGTGGGGCAGGAGTATATGCAGCAGATGGAGCTCACTAGATATTGTGAAGTAGTGGCATTTGTTGACAGAGCTTTTGATAAGTATATGCCTATGATTGTGCCTATTTATCCGGTGGAAAAAATTCGCGAACTGGATTTTGATTATGTAGTGCTGGCTTTTAAGATGGGAGCGCATGTTCGAGCGGTGACCAAGGTTTTACTATCCATGGATGTTAAGGCAGAGAAAATCATCTATATGGAGCCGCGCAGAGAAGTGGTGGTTTTGTTATCGACAGGGGAATGTGCAAGAGAGCGGAAACTTGATTTTGCCTATTTGCATGATGGTATTTCTATTGCGTTAAAATATGGGCCGGGGTTGGGGGATGCTATTGTAAAGAAAAAATTCTTTACTGAGTTAGTAGGTATGGCACCTAGTTGCCAAATTGATATATATTCTCCTGGAGCAACTGGGATAATCAGTTCAATGTATAGTGACCAAGAAAATCTTAATTCGGTCATTGATGATGGCGGTGCTCTTTATGCCAGCCAAAAGTCTCAGTATGATGTGGCTTTTACGGTTGCTTTCATGTTGGATGTGGATGGGCTGAAGTTTGATAGGCTGAATGATGTGGCACCTGATTTTGCAAGGAAGATGAAAAAGCTGCAAGAATCAGTTAGAGCCTATAATCTGCCTGCTATGGGAGTTACAACGCGATATGTGCATTTTAACCGAATGAAGTTTTTGGGGCTGAATTATTATAGTTACCTAAATCATACCGGGGTATTTGATATAAGGGATCATGATGTACATATCCCATTGAATCCGGACTTTGGTGCTGAGTATGAGAAACTGGCACTTCCCAAAAGGTATATTACAGTTAATTATGGAGGGGGCGTTGATGCTTCGGGCAACAACAACAGTATTGCCAAGGATTGGCCACTTTCGCATATGGAAAGGTTCGTGGGGCTTTTCAAGCATAAATATCCTGAAATCGAGGTAGTTCAGGTTGGTTCGGCAGGAACCGCAAAGATAAGCGGTGCTGATAGATATTTCCTTGGAGAAAGCTTGGAATTAGTGAAGTATATTCTGAAAGGCAGCCTTCTGCATATCGATAAAGAGGGCGGCTTGGTACATTTAGCAACTCAGTTGGGAACAAAGTGCATAGTGTGTTTTGGGCCAACGCAAGAAGAATTTTTTGGTTATCCAGAGAATATCAATTTGAAAGTAGGGAATTGTCATGGATGTCATTGCCTTTATGATGGCTTTGATGTGTGTGCCAGAGGAATGGAAAAACCTGAATGTATGTGGAGTATTACTCCGGAGATAGTTATGGAAAAGGTTGCGGAATTAGAGGTTTTCAGTGATCATGACTAAAAGTATATGAATTATTTGCCAATAATTATAGAACTAAAAGAGGTGGAAGGTTGTGAGCAAATGCTCTTCGAATATAAATGTTGAGAATATAATTATTTTCGGTTATGCGGCAGTAGGGAAAAGACTGTATGAACGGGTAAGACAAGAGAAAACTGAAGCTAATATAGTATTTTGTGATAATTCCAGTACCAAACAGGGGATGCACGATGATATACAGGTTCTTTCTTTGCAAGAAGTTATTGAAAAGTATGGTACATCAAAGTTTATAGTGGCTTCGCTGAGACATGCCAAACAAATGGAACAGCAATTATTGGAAGCTGGAATACCACAGGGGCAGATAATTACTGAGCTTCCAGGTGATATTGTTGGGGAGGAATTGGCTAAAGAACAGAAACAGCGGCTTGTGCCGTTGGATTCTATTCATGTAGAGGTGAACATCAACAAGGACTGCAATCTGAATTGCAAAGGGTGTGATCATTTCGCCCCTGTGGCAGAGGCGGACACATTAGAGTTGGATGTTTTTGAGCGGGATATGAAGCGGCTTTCAGAGATAATGACGGAGCATATACATCGAATTATTCTTTTGGGGGGAGAGCCACTGTTGAATGAACAGTTGCTCGACTATGTGAGAATTGCTCGTCGCTGCATGCCAGAGACGGAAGTATTTATTGCTACGAATGGAACACTTTTAGGTAGAATGAAAGATGAATTCTGGACTGTTTTGAAAGAAAATAGGACGGGGCTGATGGTTACAAAGTATCCTGTGTCCCTTGATTATGAAGAGCTAAGGAAAAAAGCAGTAGAAAAGGGCGTTGTCTGGGAATACCTTGGCTCTTCAGAGAGCGGACGGACGCTATGGCATTTCCCTCTTGATCTTTCAGGGAACCAGGATGCTATGGAGAGTTTTCTTCACTGTGCTAATGCTAATAGTTGTCATACGCTTGAGCGAGGCAGGCTTTATACATGTAGCATTGCACCGAATGTAAAGGTATTCAATAAATACTTTAATCAGCATATTCCTCTGAAGGAAGAAGATGGTATAGATATATATAAGGCAAAATCTGCTGAGGAGATATTAACGGCATTAGCCAAACCAATGCCATTTTGTAGTTATTGTGATGTAAAACATAGGACTTACGATCATGGATGGGAAACTAGCAGGAAAGATCTGAAAGAGTGGATATTATGAATTATTT